>CAYSXY010000111.1:0-1646 GCA_964435165.1 uncultured Rickettsiales bacterium | reverse complement strand
CTATAGAGCGATAAGAACAATGGATCAGGACAAACTGGCCGAATTACGCACGATTATCAACGATCTGACCTCGGCTATCAACCGCGGTGACACACCGATGAAACAGGTGTTGCACCAATTGGATGACGTGCTGGCCATGCAAAATGCGCGTCTGGGGCGCGACGGCGTGTTGGTGCGCGCTAACGGCGATAATGAACCGGTAGCCGAAGCACTCATCAACAGCCTTGGGCAAATATTGGCAGGCACGGACCCTGATTACAACGCGCTGCCGGAAGTCCAGCAACTGGTCATTAATGCTTATCTGGACTTTACACGCCTCTACGAAGAAATGGCGCCGAAACTGCGCCATGTGGATAATGACGTGATGGCGGATATGTTAATTAACGTGCTGCATTTAGTTGAAACATCACGCGATCATGTCATTGCCGCATTTCCGCAAGCAGGATAGGGCGCTATTCTCTAAATTGTGACAGGTCAATCACCTTCCCTGCCTCGCTGGCACTTTCTGTCACCTGCGCATCATGGCCGTTCAACCATGCCTGTTCTTTCGCACTGATCATATGATGCTTATGCAATATATCATGCACAGCCTTGGCATCGGACACCCACAATACCAGACTGTACTCAAGCCCGGCAATATCATCCGCCTCCAGCGTTTCAGGAAAGGGATGATTGATATGAAAGGCAGCACCGCTCTCATTGGCAATATGCGTCATCTGGCGGAATAACCACCCCACCACATCGCGCATATTCCATTCATTAATATCGCTTGATTCCATGGGAATACGGCCATCAATAATCGCTTTACGCAAGGATGCCACCGGTCGGAAGCTGATTTCCACCATCGGTCGCTCATCCTCAGAGCGCACATTGGTCGCATCATATAATTCCGCAATCAGCGGATTGGGCTGATCGTCTGGATGAGCAGGGCCGGAAAAATGATAGGTTTTCGCCATCGCTGTTATGCCTCCACCAGATGAGTATACTCAGTGATCAGGGCTTTTCCAGGCGCATCACCACCCGGCGATTTTCGGCCCGGTTTTCTTCAATGGGCTCACCGTAGGAATCACGGTTTGGCAATTTGGGAAACACGTCGGCATAACCGGCCGCCTTCAGCCGTGTTGGGTCGACGCCCTTAGTAATAAAATAACGCACCACCGCCGTTGCCCGGCTGGTCGATAATTCCCAATTACTCGGAAATTGCGGCGTGTTAATCGGTGCATCATCCGTATGCCCTTCCACTTCAATCACATAATCGTCATATTCAAAGCGGAGTAGTTCCGTCACCACCTCATCAAGCAACGGTTTGGCTCGCGGCATAATAGCCGCCGAACCCGGTTTAAAAATCGAGGCGCTGGAAAATTCCAGCATGATGCCGCGCTCACTCTCCTCAATCGAAATATCGTTTTGTAACTGACCATCATGAATAATGGACGCAAATCCGTCATAGACGTCACTAAAGGGTGTATCGACTTCTTTCATCGAAAATTCAGACATGAACCCTTTACGCAACTGCTCAAAACTCGCCTGCGTTGGCTCCGCTACATTCAAAATAATCACGAAAAAACAGAGCAGCAGCGTAATAGCATCGGCATAGGTCGTCATCCAATCTTCGTCGGCCTGCTTCTTTTTTTTCTTTCCCTTAG
>CAYSXY010000110.1:0-1974 GCA_964435165.1 uncultured Rickettsiales bacterium | reverse complement strand
TAGCAACTCAGGCTTTGAAAGATTTTTTTCGTGTAGTTTGGGCGAATGATATCTGTCCCAAAAAGGCGGACGTTTATCTTGCCAATCACTCCGCCAAAAAGGCGCAAACTATTACATCTGCAGAAAGCAAGCTAATGGAGAACGGTGATAAAACCTTCTCTCTTGCTAGCATTGCCGATATCGAAGGACATCATTTTCCAAAAGTTTCCTTATCCTGGGCGAGTTTTCCATGCCAGGATTTATCATTAGCAGGTAACCTTAAAGGTATCGATGGTGAGCGTAGCGGGTTAGTCTGGCATTGGCTGAGAATAATGGATGAAATGCGAGAGCGGCCTGATGTGCTGGTGGCGGAAAACGTTACTGGGCTATTGTCCGCATGTAATGGGCAATACTATCAAGCATTGCACAGAAAATTAGTGGAGCGCGGCTACAAAGTCGGCCCTTTAGTGCTCGATGCGGCGGAATGGTTGCCGCAATCACGCCCGAGAGTATTTGTCGTCGCCGTTAAGGATAATATTGATATTGCAGGTTTAGATTTACGCAGGCCTGGTTGGGCGCATAATTCTTCGGTTGTAAAAGCGGTGCATGGACTGGAAAGCCTCGTGTGGTGGAACCTGCCTGAGCCTGAACAGCGCGAAACAATGTTGGCGGACCTTATCGAGTTTGATGCTCCGGTGGAAAATATTGAAGCCTCAGAGCGAACACTGAATCTTCTCCCCAAAGGGCATAAGGATAGGCTGGACAAAATGATCGGCTCACTGAAAGCGGTTCCTGGCTACAAACGTACCCGTGAACAACAAGTGTTGGAGCTGCGCTTTGACGGTATTGCAGGATGCCTACGCACACCGCAGGGTGGAAGCAGCCGTCAATGGCTGGTGCTGAAACCGAATGGCCATTATGTATCACGTCTACTTACAGCAAGAGAGGCGGCGCGCCTTATGGGAGCGCCAGATTCATATAAATTGCCAGGCACATATAATGATGGATACAAGGCGATGGGCGATGCGGTAGCCGTTCCTGTCGTTCGTCATCTTGCCGAACATTTACTAGTTCCCCTTACGAAAAGAACCGATGTCTGATCTTGATAAAAACTAGCGGTATACGCCAAAAACAGCGCGTAGCAGGCAAAGGCCCTCTATCTGTAGTACTGGTGATTACACGTATAGTCAGCAAAATGCCGTTTCCAATTAATCCCGATGATTTGCTTACGGATAAAGGCGGTCAAGTTAAAGGGCTTGGAAAGGCCGCCGTTCAAGCGGTGCTGAATGATCACGGCGTGACTCGCGTTCTATCTGAAGAAGGCGGCCGCACCAGTCGAGGAAGCATTAATACCATGCGCAGCTATGTTGATTTCCTCAATGATCTGCAGAAAGACGAAGCGCTGGATTTTCCCGGCATTGAAAAATGGTGGGTGGGACGCGTTAAAGAGTTCTTTGCGGGTAAGCCATTCAAATTTAAGATTGATGGCTCTAAATCCATACGTTCCGCAGTACGCGATCTCATCGATCAGGCTTTCAAACGTCAGAAGGAAATGTCTGGTACCATGTTCGCCGGAGCCATATTCCAGCATCTAGTGGGCGCAAAGCTGGAATTGATTCTGCCTCCCGATTCCGTCAAGCACAACGGATTCTCTGTGGCCGATGCGCCATCCAACCGTGCGGGCGACTTTATTTTTGATGATGTTTGTATCCATGTCACCACAGCGCCGACCGAGGCATTGGTGCGTAAATGTAAAAACAATCTGGAAAATGGCTTGCGGCCTCTGGTCGTTACAACCGCCAAGGGCGTCTCCGGCATAGACCTTCTTGCTGCGAATGCTGGCATAGAAGGACGGATCGACGTTTTTGAAATTGAGCAGTTTGTGGCATCCAATATCTATGAGATCAGTAAGTTTACGCAAGATAAACGGCGCTTCACTGTGGGCATTGCTAACCAATAAGAGATTTATTAAATAGCAGGATCAGTGAATGCTTT
>CAYSXY010000109.1:0-2242 GCA_964435165.1 uncultured Rickettsiales bacterium | reverse complement strand
CGTAACAAGGTAGCCGTATCGGAAGGTGCGGCTGGATTACCTCCTTTCTAAGGAAGTTTAAGTGTTGTCCAAACTATGTTTGGACGTTGCGCGCCAATAAGGCGCGACGGCCTTTGGCCTTGCGAAACAGCATAGCTGTTTCGATAATAGGCTTATCCGTAGCATCTAAACATCATACCTTACATAAGCTCGTAACTGCAGCGCAGGAAAAGAGCGCACCCCATCACTAACCAGCTTCCCTTTGGTCTGTATAAAAAAACAAATACGCCGGTAAGGCGCGGCGATCAGTCTTCCTCGCAACGTTTCGATTGGATAAAAATTGCAGCCAATCAATTATGATGGCTCATTCATAAGAAGCGATATACAGCTTAGTATCAAACATCATTGCAAAGAGATGATAATCGCTGTTTGCTGTGAATCATATGGCCGGTAGAGTGGGCATGTGATGTCGCTATTGCAGATAATCCGCAAATTATTTACAGGACGAGCCCTGGCCGCCGATGACTGGGTTCTGAGTTCGGCTTATCCTTCCTATGCGTTGCATGGCATTGGAGGATTATTACGTTCCTCTCATTTATTGATTCGCACACGGCTGTGGGCGCAGATTATTACCGGGATGGTTGCCGGCATCCTGCTGGGCATGGCTTTGTCGCCGGATGTTTTTGCCCTTGTCTCGCCCAGGACGGCGGCGAGCATTGCCGAATGGCTGTCGCTTCCGGGTGGTGTGTTTCTCGGTCTCATTCAAATGGTCATGATTCCATTGGTCGTGACATCTATCATACTGGGCATTGCATCGGGTGGTGATGCAGATGTGCTTAAGCGCCTCGGCCTGCGGGTTGTTCCCTTTTTTCTTATCACAACGTTGTTGGCGGTGGTTATCGGCATTGGCACGGCGGGCATTATTCAACCAGGCAGTTTTGTAGATGAGGGGCTGATTCACCATGCAGAGCAATTGAAGCGGGATAGGCCGCCATCTTTATCGGATGCACCTTCGGCGGAGATGAAGCGTTCATTGCCCTCGCAGATCACATCCCTGCTTCCTACCAATCCGCTGCAATCCGCCGTGGAGCGCAGCATGCTCGATCTGGTGGTTGTTGCTCTTTTTCTTGGTATTGCGATGGTAGGCTTGCCGCGTGAGCAGGCCAAACCGCTCGCTGATCTTGCCAATTCTGTGTTAGCCGTGTCTATGCGTGTTGTGAGCTGGGCTATGTTGCTGGCACCATGGGCGGTGTTTGGTATGATCGGGCAATTGGTGATGACCACTGGCCTGCCGGTGCTGCTCAGTATGCTGGTTTATATAGCCACTGTGCTGGCTGGCTTACTGCTTTTGCAACTTGTTTATTTACTGATTATTGCGCTGCTGGCGCGACGTCACCCATTGCGTTTTTTGCGCCAAATTGGTGAGGCGATGTTGCTGGCTTTTTCCACTTCCAGTTCAGCCGCGACCATGCCCCTGTCGATGCGCATCGCTGAGGAGCGGTTACATGTCGATCCTTCTATTTCCCGTTTCGTGATACCGTTAGGGGCCACGGTCAATATGGCGGGCACAGCGCTTTATCAAGTGTGTGCCGTACTCTTTCTGACCCAGGTGTTTGACGTTAGCCTGGATACATCGCAGCTGGTGCTGGTGGCAATGACGGCTATTGGTGCATCCATCGGCGCGCCGAGCACACCCGGTGTCGGTATTGTTATTCTGGCGACGATTCTGGGTAATGTTGGCATTCCCCCATCTGGCATTGCGCTGATTATCGGGGTCGACCGCCTGCTGGATATGGCGCGTACCACCGTCAATGTTACCGGCGATTTGGTTGCGACCGTATTGGTGGATCGGTGGATGGAAGAACCAGAACCCATTGTAGAACAATCAGCGGAGGGCCGCGCGCTGTAAAGGCGGATGTTCTCGCCGACATTCCGGTTTTCGTCGTTATTTTGCATCATGCCTCCCTTCGCTTGGGTTAGGTGGATGACACGAAGCGATAGTTATTATGGTTTATCAAGTGGATAATCAGGTTTTTCTTCTTTCTCGAAGGTTCTATTTACTTGATAATCTGATATGTTGGCAGCGTAAAGCCATCTTAATAAACAGATATCACTGACTGCAGGTAAGAACAAACAAGGTTCTGAAAAACCCATTGATATAAATCGTATCCTTACCTATTTTCAATGCAAATAACCCTCTAAAAAATGCTGATTATGAATCAAACAATTACAGCTTTGGATTTTTTTGCAGGGAGTGGGTTAG
>CAYSXY010000108.1:0-2309 GCA_964435165.1 uncultured Rickettsiales bacterium | reverse complement strand
CATACACTATGCAGCAACATTACAATGGTTAAAATAATCGTAAACAGAGCCTAAAACAATAAAATAAAATGTGGAATTATAATCATGCCGCACGCACATTCTCAGTATTTATTGCATATTGACGCAGGCAATCCCGATGATGCTCTTCAACTGCTCAATGATCCGTCACGCTTACAATTTATTAAAAACGCGACAATGACCGAAAAACCGGAGCAGTCTGCGCCCTATGCCAATGGCAGCTGGCTTTCTCTAAGCGCCAGCTCTCTTTCCCCTTTAGATGTTCACGTGATGAAAACGGTGTTGGAAAGCCAGAATATCCGATGCTCCGTGCATAGCCCTGATGGCAGAACGCTCGGTTAAGCACAGCGCTTCTCCTCTATGCTGAACGTCGCTTCAATTCATACACACCCTTCACCGCCAATAGATTGGTCAGTAGACCAGACCCACGCATCACTGCTCCCGATTCATTAAGCGCGTAGGAGCGGATAATTTCCGCTCCCACCGCACTGGCCAAATCATTAAAATCCCTGAGCGTACAAAAATGAATATTCGGTGTTTCATACCATTCATAGGATAAGGCACTGGTCACCGGCATGCGCCCACGAAGCCCCAAATAACAACGATTTTTCCAATGGCCAAAATTCGGTATCGCCACAATGGCCTTGTTTGCAATACGCAGCATCTGCTCCAGTACATCTTTTGGCCGATGCATCATCTGCAAAGCAATACTCAGCACCGCCACATCAAATGCCTGATCCGGATAATGCTGCAAGTCACGGTCAGCATCTCCCTGAATCACACTCAATCCATTCGCCACGCACACACTGACCTTTTCCTGATCAATCTCAATGCCGCGCCCATCCACCTGCTTCGTATCCTGCACATGGCGCAGCAAGGTGCCATATTCACAGCCAATATCGAGCAAGGTTGCTCCTGTCGGCACCATGTCAGCAATCAAGCGAAGTTCAGAATGCAAGGAACCGTGATTCATGCGCCATCCGGTTCTGTATCAGTCACAGGATAGATATCTACTACTGCCTGCTCACCCACCTCACGATAGAAACAACTATGGCGATTCGTATGACACGCTGGCCCAGTCTGATCCACCAAAAGCAAGAGTGTATCTGCATCACAATCATAACGAAAGGTGACTAACCGTTGTATATGGCTGGAGCTTTCTCCCTTGCGCCATAGCGACTGACGAGAGCGTGACCAGTAACACACCCGGCCCGTCTGCAATGTCTCGCGCACGGCTGCCTCATTCATCCAGGCCAGCATCAACACATCACCGGAATCATGCTGTTGAGCAATGGCAGGTATCAACCCCGCCTCATTCCACTGCAATTGAGACAGCACCTCAGCAATCACCGCATCCGCTATGGGGAATATCGCTTTCTCACGCTCAATCATCACGTAACCACACCGTGTTTTTTATTGGAAAAGCTCAGTATCGGCATGTATAACCGCGGAACCCTTAAAAATCTTGGAAAATATCGCTAATCCCATTATGTATCTCACAGTTTAGAACGATTCAAAAAATCACCGGAAACAACACCCATGACCACCACCCTCATGCCCAAACCTGCTACAAAAAACCGCCCAAGCCGTGATGAAGCTGAAGAAGCTGTACGTACCCTCATTCGCTGGGCCGGAGACAATCCAGAGCGTGAGGGCTTATTGGACACCCCCAAACGTGTAGTCGATGCGTATTCCGAATGGTTCAGCGGCTATGCTGACAACCCGGAAAAGCTTCTCAGCAAAACCTTTGAAGAAGTCGATGATTATGACGAAATGGTCGTGATGAAAAATATGCGCTTTGAATCGCACTGTGAACACCATCTTGCGCCCATCATCGGCATCGCGCATATTGCTTACATGCCGGATAAGTGCGTCGTCGGCATCAGCAAACTGGCACGCCTGCTGGATGTCTATGCCAAACGTATGCAAACACAGGAAACCATGACGGTTCAAATTGCCGATACCATCCAAAACGTGCTCAAACCACGAGGTGTCGCCGTCGTCATCGACGCCGCCCATGAATGCATGACCACCCGCGGCGTCCACAAAGCCGGCACCACTACCGTCACCAGCCGTATGCTTGGCCTCTTCCGCAAGGACGAACGCACCCGCGCTGAATTTCTGTCGATGATTAAGAGCTAATCTGCCTATAATGATGCCATTATGTTCGGCGTTTGAATATCAATGTTAGGCGACGCATTTATTTAATAGAGTTACGTTACACTACGGTTCTGTAATAATTAAATAACAATAAAATGGTTAGACCGGACCAGACATTCAACCCCTTAAGT
>CAYSXY010000107.1:0-2393 GCA_964435165.1 uncultured Rickettsiales bacterium | reverse complement strand
AAATGATGCAGGCCGCCTACCATTTCGACAAACCGGATGCGGAAGCCGCACACTATATTAATCCAGACAGGATGGAAGCCTGGGGATATGATCGCGATACACAGATCATTCCGATTCACAGTGACGATGGCCAAAGCTGTGCATTCATCCTTAAACGTCAGCTTGGAGATACTGAAGAAGTCACCGTGATGTTTCGCGGCACCGATCAGCCCGGCGACCTCATCTATAATCTTGATTTCAACCTGGAACCGGATCCGCAAGGATATGCGATTGGCAGAACCCATCAGGGGTTTACCGCAGCTCTTGATGCCATTTGGGATCAGATAACACCGCATCTGGCGGGTGACAATCTCTCCATCCGCCTCGGCGGCCACTCACTGGGCGGGGCAATGGCGCAAATTGCCGCCACACGTCTGCTCAGCGACGGTCAGGCCGTCGATGATCTCACCATTGCCGGTGCCCCACGGGCGCTGGGCAGACGCACGGCCTTGCAACTGAATGAAGATATGCGCGAATGTGGCGGATCAATCACACGCATCAACAACCGTGACGACCCGGTGCCCAAAGTGCCGCCCCAGGCCAATGGCTACGCCCATATCGGCAATGGCTTTTACCATCTGAATCAGCAGGACAATGGTGAGACATTATTACAATTTGTCCCCGCCGGACCCATTAAGCTTCAGGATCAACAGGAACAGCGCGAAGAACAGGTGCTGACGCAAGCAATGATTGGACAATCAACGCCCACTCCCACCGCAATAGATGTGGCGAATGAGGAAACGCCACACCTCGAAACAGCGCAGGCTCAGGGAGCGTCTCGCTTATTCCGCGGTATTGAAGACCATCTGCCACCCAATTACATCGCTAATATGAGGGAGAATATAGGCCGCGACCTCACCACGCAGCAACCCCGCCAACCGGGGGACGAAATGCTGCCCTCTCTGGCAAATACAGCGCTCACCATGCTCATTCGGCTTCAGCATCATGTTGATGATGTCATCGATACGGTCGGTGATGTCGCCAGCGACGCCAAAAGCTGGGTAAACCGGCTTTTAGGACGCGAACAACACACCGAAGCCGACATATCGACCCGCGATATTGGCATGTAACGCGACGCGCATCTTCACAACAGGCCTTTTCTACCTTATATTAAACAGTGTCAGCAATGACTATGGTGATAAACGCGCTGTTGAGTCAGACGTAGCGGACCCGGGGGCAGTACCCGGCGCCTCCACCAGAGAGGCCTTTCTCCTTTAAAGATAGAGACAGCCTTTCCGGTGGGGGCGAAGCAGGATCGACGTGCGTTGAAAGACAGTGTTTTTACCCGGCATGATACCGCCGTTACCGGGTCACTTTTATAGATGCAAACGACAAACTCGTTGCAGCTAACGACAACTTCGAAGGCGAAGGCCAAGAAGTTGCTCCTGTGAAACTCGCTTACGCTGCCTAATTGGGCGCACGGTGAGATTCACTTAGCGCGGGCCGGGGGGCCCCGGGCAACAGAAGCCCCCCATCTCTCTTATCATCACATTTTCGCCATTTTTCGCTCCCACTCACCCCAGTTCACCGATTATTAAGCCATTGCCGCTAGTGCTACAGGGTGTTAGACAACGCAACCCAAACAACTCTGTAACGTAGACCAAGTGAAGACCGTGATAGACGAACTGCCTGAAGACAAAATTGGATACGCCGAGCTGATCGACAATGCCATGCGTGGCGTGGTGCGTGATACATTGGAGCGTGTTGCCGAAAATGGTCTGCCAGGCGACCATCATTGTTATATTTCATTCAAAACGCATTTTCCCGGCGTGCAAATGGCCGATTATCTGCGTGAACGCTACCCGGAAGAAATGACCATTGTCCTGCAGCATCAATTCTGGGATTTAACCGTGAGCGATGATTTTTTCAGTGTCTCGCTGAGTTTCAACCGCACCCGGGAAAATCTGCTCGTGCCCTATGATGCGTTAACTGCCTTTGCCGACCCCAGCATCAAATTCGGCCTGCAATTTCAGCACAAGGATCTGGATGATGGCGACGGCCGCCAGCATCATTTCGACCAGTTGCTCGATGGTGATGACGCCGCCGGCGCCAAGGTGATTGCGCTTGATGCATTTCGCAACAAACAAAATAATGACGATGATTAAAAGGAAGCCGCTACTTCCTAGTGCTCGGCATCCGCATCTCCTGCAAGTCGCATACCGTCTATGACGATTCTCAGCCTCATGCTTCCGACCATCGTCACCGGCCTGATGCTGGCCGTGATCTATCTCGATGGCCGCTATTACCGTATTCCCAACTGGATTACCGTGCTGCTATTCGCACTCTACCCGCTCCATCTATGGCTCTCTCCCGAGCCGATTGATTGGCTGGTATCACTGGGCATCGCCGCAATC
>CAYSXY010000106.1:0-3173 GCA_964435165.1 uncultured Rickettsiales bacterium | reverse complement strand
CGATCTTGGTCGCACTTATCATGCGGAAATTAAAGAAGATGGCGCCATGGAAATCAGCGGCCAGGTTGCCGGTCATTATATGTCTGCCGAGCAACATGAACGCGGTGTGGCTATTCAGCTTTATGAGGAATTTACCGATGCCGGTATCACCAAAGACTACTCGCCACCGGTCGTGCATGTGGATCGCCGCAACGGGCAGCCGGTGGCTGCTTATTATGCCATGCAAGTAGATGACGGTCATTATGCCGTCTATCAGGTAACGTCAGAAGAGCCTGGTATTGAATTGGCTCAATTCACCTATCAGCCGGATCACAGTGTGACCGTTTCACCCGAATCTCTGGATACGCACATAGAACCGCATGTGGTGAAGGCAATGGAGCTCTTAGCGCCGAACACGTCAGAACTACTCTATGCCTATGACGGCCAGTTCCGTCAGGGGGCGTTGACTCACCCACAATTTTTACAAGAACACGGGTTAGAGGTTGGCGCTGCTTACGTTTTCGGTGATCCACAAATGATTGGCACGATCGATGAAGACGGTCGTTTCTGTCTTGCCTATACACAAAACAGTGAGGCCAGGTATGCACGCACGTTTATTGCTGAGGATGTGATTAAAGATGAATACACCATTGCCGGGTTGAGCTGGGGACCTTCATCACCGCAGAATCTGAATGATGTACTTGGCAATTTTCTGAGAAGTGAGCGCACGGTCGTCGACGTGCACTCCGCACCTGAGATTGAACCTGGCCAGCTATCCTCTGAATTACTGGATGCCTTTGGTATGGAGGAGGATCAACCGTTTGTGGCCATGGGCAGCAGGGTCTTCAAAGTGGTGGATGGGCGGATGCTCAGAGCCATGGCCCAACCTTACAGCGATCGCTCCGAAGTTGTGATGATTAGCTCGGATGTAACCGAGTTGGATGTGCCGGGGCTGCATTGGGAAGACTATGCAAATGATTCACTTCATGACCTCACCCGCATTTTTCATGATTTTGATCGTGTGGAACGCACCGTCGAACTGACAGCATCGCCTGCCGGCACGGAACCAGCCCCGCGTGGCCTGCGTGAGATGGCCGAAGATGAAGAAGAGCGCGACACGACGGATAGAGGCGCAGAGACCGCGCGTGACACAGGCATGCCGCCCCCGCTGGCCATTGGCAGCATGGGGCTTGGAGCTTTTTTCAGCGCCAGGGCAATGTCCAGCGAGAGTTGGGCCGGGCGCATCGGCTATATGATGGCCGCCATTGGCGCCACTCTGTTTGGGGCGGCACGGGCGGCGGGGCAAGGCGCCGACTATCGCGCTCCTGATGCTGAGGATAGTGAACGCCATCCTGATGACGGACGGCTGGAGGCCTTGTTTAAGGATGGCGACTCCTTCCATATTGGTGAATTTCTACACAATGTGATGACCGGTGTTTCCGGCGGCCGCGTTGGATAATGCTTTGTTAGCATAATCACGCTAGCTCATATCTTATCCAGCAATGGTAGTATGATTCGCCGTGAGTGATTTTCGTCAAAAGCAAGCGCTGGCCGATGCCGTCTGCCTTTTTCTGGTGCAGGGAATGGCGGCCGATGGAAAAGCCTATTACTGCTATATTGGCGTGCCAGGCTCCAACATTGCCGCATTTAAGCGCGCCATGGAAAGCCAGCGGCAGATTGAACTACAATCGTTCGGCGAGATTATCTGCTGGGGAGATGGCACACCGGATAACGCCACCATGGAGCGCATGACCGATGAGTATGGGTTCGACCATCAGAATATGATCATGATCGACTAATCCTGTTTTTCCTCAGTCTCTTTACTCGGCCACCCAGTTACACATAACCATATTCCCCACAGCGATAGGGGTTTTCGCGTTGCTGAGCCACTTCAAAATGTTCATCTGGTGAAAGTGGTGCATTATCGTTGGACAGCATGATCTAATCTGGGGCGAAGACCAGGGCTGTAAGACGATCCAAAAACCTAAGAGGAGGCGCTGCAATGTGCAACGCCTGGATCCTCAGTTCAAGTACTCGGTCGTTCCGAGTGTCGGTGGAGTCGGGAAGTGCCCTTCACTGTAGACGCGGATTTCTTCCACCTCTTCAGAGTCGATTTCCGCTTCCGCCAAGAGCGTCATCCAGTCAACCCCATCCAGTACGTCCTGCGCGGACGCACCCGGGATAGTAGAGACTTTGGCGATGACCTCCACATCGTCACGATCCTTGTAATACACGAGAACATACCAATCCAATGGTACACCTCCTGTCAGGCGCAGGCTCTCGCGGGCCTGTCACCATACCAACTATGCCAGCAATGTGTTGCATATATCGACATGACATGTAGCACAGAGCCGGAGGCCTGTAATGTGAATTATTAACGCGCCTATTTAGGTGATGTAAGTATCGCTCTGCGCCATGATGTCTTTTTGATATTGCTCGACATTCTCTTCCACCAGTCTGGCATCTTCAAAGGTGGCGACATGAAAAACGGCATCTCCTTTGTTAAATAGAGGAATCATGCTCATGCCGATGATAATGCCGTCGAGCCTGGCGCGAATCTCAAAGCGGTGAGTGCCAAATAGGTCTGAAATCACCCCCATCAACTGGTCTTTTTTCATACGGTCACCGAGTTTTTTCTTTGTCTGCATGACGCCGCTGTTCGGCGCGCGCAGCCAATGGCTGCTATGAGCGTGGAATGTATCCGGCGTTTCCATGCCGCTTTTCTCACCATCCAGCATGCCGATTGCTTCCATGACATTGAGAATACCTTTGAGACCGATACGAGACACGGATTCACTAAAACGCAGCGCCTCGCCACCTTCAAACAGCAGGATGGGAATATTGCGTTCTAAGGCCGATTCGCGCAGCGAGCCATCACGCAAATCGGAATGAATCATCACCGGCACGCCGAAGGCTTCGGCCATGCGCCTGGTTTCTGGTTCGTCGAAGCAGCCGCGCACCTGCGGCAAATTGCTGCGGAAGATTGCTCCGGTGTGAAGGTCAATGCCATGGGTGGCCTTGGCAACAATTTCGGTCGTGAACAGATGCGCCAATTGCGCGGCAAGCGAACCATCCTCACTGCCGGGGAAGCTGCGGTTCAAATCGCGCCGATCCGGCAGGTAGCGGCTTTTGGTGTTGAAGCCGAACACATTGACAATCGGCACGGCAATGAGCGTCCCCTTGATTTTTTTCAG
>CAYSXY010000105.1:0-3253 GCA_964435165.1 uncultured Rickettsiales bacterium | reverse complement strand
TCTAAAAGGAGAAATAAGCACATGAACGACAAAGCAACACTGCAAGGAATGATTCAGAACGAAGTTGCTCAATGGTCAAATGAAGGTTTGGAAGTCGAGCACCTCGACGGTAGCAATGGCTACGGTGTGTTGATCACCCGCGAAGGCCAGCCAGTTGCCGTCGCCATGGTCACCCGTGTCATCCATGACGGGTACGAGCGCGAGGCAATTTTCGTTGGCGTGCCCGCACCAAAAGCCGTGGTAAAATTCGTTCAGGCGGCACACAAGGTTCTCAAATACGAGGATCTAATGCAGCCGGGACCGAACAATACTCAGGAAATGGATGCATGGCGTATTCACCCCCGTTTGACACACTACAAAATGGCGCTCACGAAGTTCGCGGGCACCATGGCGGCAGCTAACGACAACTAAGCCGCCACCACCTTCGTGATGTAGGACAACACCGGGAGAGAATTTTCTCCCGGTGTTGTCATGTCTGGGGCATGATATTGATCTTTATTTTTCGTAATGCGCTATGCCGCACGCTGTTCGTTGCCATAGCGCTGCTGCACATATTGTTCGACGATCTGCTGAAATTCCTCCGCAATGCCCTCACCACGCAGGGTCATGGCTTTTTTGCCGTCGATAAATACCGGAGCGGCCGGGGCTTCGCCCGTGCCGGGCAGGGAAATGCCAATATCTGCATGCTTGCTCTCGCCCGGGCCGTTCACAATGCAGCCCATCACCGCCACATTCATCGTCTCCACGCCCGGATAGTGCTCGCGCCAGATCGGCATTTGCGTGCGCAGATAGGATTGAATTTTCTGCGCCAGTTCCTGGAAAAAACTGCTGGTAGTGCGTCCACAGCCCGGGCAAGCCGTGACCATCGGCATGAAGGAACGAAGCCCCATGCTTTGCAGCATTTCCTGCGCGACAATCACTTCTTTCTCACGCGGGGCGCCCGGTTCTGGCGTGAGCGAAATGCGAATCGTGTCGCCTATTCCTTCCTGCATTAGTACGGCCAGCGCAGCGGTGGAGGCAACAATGCCCTTGCTACCCATCCCGGCTTCGGTCAGACCCAAATGCAAGGCATAATCACTGCGACGGGCCAGTTCACGGTAGACGGCGATTAAGTCCTGCACCCGACTAACTTTGCAGGAGAGGACAATGCGATTGCCTGCAAGTCCAATCTCTTCGGCTTTAGCAGCACTCAGCAAGGCGGATTGAATGAGCGCTTCGCGCATGACATCGTCGGCGGGTTTAGGGTGCGGAAGCGCCGCATTTTTATCCATCAAATGCGTTGCCAATGCCTGATCCAGGCTGCCCCAATTGACACCAATGCGCACCGGTTTGTCATATTCAATGGATTTTTCAACAATCGAGGCAAACTGCGTATCTTTTTTCTGACCAAAGCCAACATTGCCGGGGTTGATGCGGTATTTCGCCAGTGCTTCGGCGCAGGCAGGGTTTTCGTCCAGCAAGGTGTGGCCGTTATAGTGGAAATCTCCAATCAGCGGTACATTCAGCCCCATCACCGCCAGCCTGTCACGGATATGCGGCACCGCTTTCGCCGCTTCATCATTATTCACTGTTAGACGCACCAGCTCAGACCCAGCGCGGTGCAACTCAGCTACTTGTGTTACCGTCGCATCAATATCCGCCGTGTCGGTGTTGGTCATGCTTTGCACCACCACCGGGGCATTGCCGCCCATCCGGACCGAACCAATGATCACTTGCCTGGTGTTCTGACGGGTGATGCTGGGAGCTGCAACCATAAATTACTCCTTAATTTTTGCCGACTATCTATCATTCCTGCCATTTATCCACAAGTGAAACCGGCTTGATTAAACGCCACAGGCCTTGTCTCCACCACCTTTTGCTAACCAGACGCTAACCTTGCGCTAACCGCGATTTAATCTTTTCCGGCTTTAGTGGTTAACCGGAATCACTATAGACGCTTTAGCCCACCATGTTTTTTATTCTCGGCTTAGTTTTTACCATGGGAATGGTATTCGGCGGTTTTGCACTGGCCGGAGGTAAATTCGGCGTGATTGTCAAAGCCCTGCCCTTTGAGATGATGATGATTGGCGGCGCCGCCATCGGCGGCTTTGTGTGTGGAAATAAAGGCGTAACCGGCAAAGGGGCTGTTAAGGGTCTTGGCAAGGTGCTCAAAGGCCCCAAATGGAAAAAACAGGATTATGAAGATTTGCTGTGCCTGATGTTTGCTCTGACCAAACTCATGCGCACCAAAGGCATGATGGCCGTTGAACAACATTTGGAGAACCCGGAAAACAGCTCCATCTTCGGACAATATCCTAAAATTGTGCATGACCATTTTGCGATTGATCTTATCTGCGACACGCTGCGCATGATGACCATGGCGCTCGATGACCCGCATCAAGTCGAAGATGTGATGGAAAAGCAGCTGGAGAAACACCATAATGAAGGTCACGCCTCTGCTTCCGCCCTACAGACAATGGCTGATGGCCTGCCAGCACTGGGTATTGTTGCGGCGGTACTCGGAGTGATCAAAACCATGTCGAGTGTAGATCAGCCGCCGGAAATTCTGGGTAAAATGATTGGTGGTGCATTGGTCGGAACCTTTCTTGGGGTGTTTCTCGGCTATGCTGTCGTTGGCCCGATGGCCTCCAAGCTCAATCAGGTGCAGGATGAAGAGCACCAATTTTATTTTATTATCCGCAACATTCTCGTCGCCCATTTGCATGGCAATGCGCCGCAAATTTCTGTTGAGCTGGGCCGTGCCGACGTGCCCTCACATCTGCAGCCAAGCTTTGCCGATATTGAGCAGGCTCTGCAAAATGTGAAGGTGGAGTAGATCGCCAATGCGGCACCTTTCTATAGGTGGCGAGATTATATGTGAAGCATCATATACGGTTTACCTGGAGAGAATTCTTACATGTGCTGGACTTGCCGATACAGTCGGCAATTGAGTTAAAATATATACCATATTTATACAAAATATTCACTATCCAGCTACTTATAGTGTGGTCAGTGTATTTCTGTACAGAAATACACTGACGCTCAGGCGGCGCTAAGCCTCGTGCGCAGCATTTGCTATGCGCTACCGCTTCGCTACTTGAGCGCTGTAAGGCGCATCCTGCAACCACTATGTGGGTTGCAGGTACAAATCGTACGATGCTAACATCCCATCCTGTAGATGTTAGCACGCGCTTGCTAGTCGATTCCAGTACGTCTGAAAATGAAATGAATCGACTATAGTAAATAAAATTTAATACATGGCTGTTAAATTTAC
>CAYSXY010000104.1:0-3269 GCA_964435165.1 uncultured Rickettsiales bacterium | reverse complement strand
AATACATTATGTTCAAGCCAGCGCTCACATTTGCCGCCGTTCTGTCTATTAGCCTATCGCCACTGGCATTCCATACAACGCCAGCTTCAGCAGCCATGTCGCAAGAGGCTAAGCCAAACAGCTTCTGGTGGCCGGAACAGTTAGACTTGACGCCGCTGCGCCAACACTCGCCAGAATCCAATCCTTATGGCGAAGATTTTGATTACGCCCAAGCGTTTGAATCACTCGATCTCAACGCGGTCAAAAAAGATATCGAAACGCTGATGAAAGACTCGCAGGATTGGTGGCCGGCAGATTATGGCCATTACGGACCATTCTTCATTCGCATGGCCTGGCACAGCGCCGGCACCTACCGCCTGCATGATGGGCGGGGAGGGGCTGATGGTGGTCAGCTACGCTTTGACCCGCTCAATAGCTGGCCGGATAATGCCAACCTCGACAAAGCACGTCGCCTGTTATGGCCCATTAAGCAGAAATATGGCGCAAAACTCTCCTGGGGAGATTTGATGGTGCTGACAGGCAATGTGGCGCTGGAATCGATGGGTTTCAAGACCTATGGCTTTGCCGGTGGCCGTGTGGATGATTGGGAGCCTGATCTCGTCTATTGGGGGCCGGAAACAACCATGCTGGACAGCAAGCGTCACAGCGATGACGGCACACTCGAAAAGCCACTTGGCGCAACACAGATGGGGTTGATTTATGTGAATCCGGAAGGGCCGAAATCCAACCATGATCCATTGTCGGCGGCCAAGGCCATTCGCGAGGCATTCGGCCGCATGGCGATGAATGACGAAGAAACCGTCGCCCTCATTGCTGGCGGCCATACCTTCGGCAAGGCGCATGGCGCTCATGACCCCAAAAAATGCGTAGGCGCAGAACCCGCCGCCGCTGCGATTGAAGAACAAGGCTTCGGCTGGACCAATAAATGCGGCAAAGGGAATGCCGAAGACACCACCACCAGTGGTTTGGAAGGGGCGTGGACAGCAAGCCCCGTACAATGGACCACGCAATATTTAGATAACCTCTTCAATTTTGAATGGGTCCAAACCAAAAGCCCGGCTGGGGCCACACAATGGGTGCCCAAAAATGCGGACGAGGTGATGATTGTGCCGGATGCGCATATTGACGGTAAAACGCACGCACCGATCATGTTCACCACAGATATTGCTCTCAAGCGCGATCCTGAATATGCGAAAGTCGCCAAACGTTTTCAGGAAAACCCGGAAGAGTTTGAGGAAGCCTTTGCCAAGGCATGGTTTAAACTGACGCATCGTGATTTAGGCCCGACCGCACGTTACCTGGGGAAAAGCGTGCCGGAAGAAGAATTGCTCTGGCAGGACCCCTTACCTGAAATCGATTATGACCTGATTGATGATGGCGATGAGAAAGAACTAAAAGCAGCTATTCTCGCATCCGGTTTGACAGTACAGGAGCTGGTTCGCACAGCCTGGGCTTCGGCCGCCAGTTACCGCGGCTCAGATATGCGGGGCGGCACGAATGGCGCAAGAGTTCGTCTACAGCCTCAGATAAACTGGGAGGCCAATAATCCGGCAGAATTGGAAAAAGTCCTGCAAACACTGGCCTCTATCCAAAAGGAATTTAATGACGATCAATGGGGTAGCAAAAAAATCTCCATGGCGGATATGATTGTGCTGGGCGGCGCAGCAGCGATTGAGCAGGCAGCCAAGGATGCCGGGCACGAAGTAACCGTGCCTTTCACGCCAGGCCGCACTGATGCAACGCAGGATATGACGGACGTGGAGTCCTTTGCATATCTGGAGCCCAAAGCTGACGGTTTCCGTAATTATTACGATGATGAGGCCTATCATTCTCCCACGGATATGCTGGTAGAACGCGCTGCCTTGCTGACATTGACGGTGCCGGAAATGACCGTGCTGGTCGGTGGCATGCGTGCATTAGGTGCCAACACAGGTGACGTGAAACACGGAGTGTTGACTGATAAGCCAGGCACATTGACCAATGACTTTTTCGTCAACCTGATGGATATGTCGACCAGATGGAAGCCGTCCGAGAGTGAGGCCGGCATTTATGAAGGGCATGACCGCAAGAGTGGAGACCTGAAATGGACGGCAACGCCGGTTGATCTGATCTTCGGCTCAAACTCAGAGCTTCGTGCCATTGCAGAGATCTATGCCTATGATGATGCGACCGACAAATTTATGAATGACTTTGTTGTCGCATGGACCAAGGTGATGAATTTGGGTCGATTCTAACGGTAGAGTAATCCAACAAAAAAGGAGCCTCATCACGAGGCTCCAATAATGCTAATATTCTGTATTTTATAAAATCTATTCACGACTGCGTGCAACAGCCGCATAACTCCTACCCTTACTATACCGTGCGTCTGTGATAAAGATCTGACGATTTAATGATGGTTTTATGACGTGTGCAGTTGTCCTGTATTTCCGCCAACAGTCACATAGCTCACTGATTATATCTGCACGAAACGGCGTGACATAAATACGTAACGCAACTCTCAATAAATATTAATACTATGGCGCTATGATGTGCGAATTCATATCATAAAAAGAAAACATTATGGCTTCGCAATCCTCTTCTACACTACGTATAGCCGTCATCGGCGCAGGTGCCAGCGGCACGGCAATGTTATCTCAGATACTGCAAATAGCGAATAACTATCCAGATATAGAAATAGAGCTGGATATCATTGAAAAAAGCGAAGTGTTGGGAAGTGGGATATACAACCCCTATACGGTGACAGAATCACATTGGCTCAACGTGCCAACCCCCAATATGGCTTTACACTGGGCTGATAGGAATGAACCGGATATGAGCTTTTTTCGTTATTTGAAAAGGGAGGAAGAACGTATCCTCCAGCAATATGATGGTATTGACTACATCACAGAAGAAACCGTTGCGCCACGAAGGGAATGGGGGGCATTTCTAGCTGAAGCGTTTGAAGGCATGCTACAGGAAGCGGCCCAAATGCCAAACATCAATGTAAATGTACATACGCGCACAGCAGCAACAGCAATGGATATAGAGCAAGGCACAATTACATTAGAGCATCAAGATACAGGTCAAGAAACGACAATTGAAACCCAGCTTCCAATTGTTGCCACCGGTCATTGGTATAAAAAGCCAAGCGGTGTATTTGCAGAGCATGAAGACTTATTCCGAAGTACATTGTGGCCAGCGACAGAGTTGGCGGACATTGTGAGCCAGAATCCGGATATGCATGCTATCGGATTTCTGGGAGCCAATTTAAGCAGTGTGGATGGTCTATA
>CAYSXY010000103.1:0-3489 GCA_964435165.1 uncultured Rickettsiales bacterium | reverse complement strand
GACTCACGGCCAACAACACTCATTATAGATAATAGCACGTTAAGTTATCTGGCTGCTAATTCTAGTGGCAGAAGCCAACTTGCCTCCGTGTTATCTTCTGGCCTTATCGACGAAGTGGTGCTGACGCCTCAATTGGCGTTGGAATTTTTGCCTTACACGCAACTTGCGCTTAGTCCTGATTTTACTATTGAAGATATCCATGGTTTTTTTGCCGGTGTCAGAGAACAACTTGATGCTCCTGATAACCCTGAAGGCGTGATTGACTGGCAACAACTGCCCTTACGGCAAGAGCATGTCATGCAGTTTGAGCCTCCCAAAGAACGTGATCATTCATCTGGTAAATACGAGTTATTGAAATTGATTGCGCCTTACGTAAATCCCGATGCACTGGATGTCGGTGCAGGGCATCAATTTCAACCGATGGCAAACAGTGAAGGTGAACGAGAAGCCGTTGATTATATTCGGCAGCATGATGGCGAGGCTGATTTTGTTTTTCTTACCGAAGATACGACATTTATACGCCAATTGAGAAGAAGTGGAGAAATGCAGGAAGCAGAACTCGATTCCGAGGTGCATATACTGACTGCTGCCAGCTTTTTCAGTTCTATCCAAAATGTGGAACGTACCTTAACCAGTCTGATGACTGGAGTCACCAATGTTGAAAACCAATTTGATGCGATGATGGAGCACCAACAATTGGTGACGACACTAATCTTATTTGCCGCACATAATATCACGGATGATAAAGCAAAACAATTTCTGGCTGATTCAGGATTACAAGATGAATTGTCAGAAGGTGGATTTGCAATTGGAACAAGTGGCTTTGATAATGTTAATCAAGCGGTTGTAAAATTTTTACGGCAGGAAAATACAGTTACGTCGGTCAATATCAAAAAACCTGAACAACTGGAAGTATTGAGGCGTCAATTACAAGATTTTTTAGGTCTTGATGAAATAAAGCCCGATAGCATTTTACACCCTGATAACCAAGATGCCTTTAAAAAAGCTGTAAATAGCGCGCAGCAGTTAATTGTAGCATATATGCCTAAAGTATTAGAGGATGCTGCAACATCCGCCTCCGCAAGTGATGAGCAAGCATATATTGATTCTGGTAATCTAAGAACGGTTTTCTCAAGGTTTGATAATGTAATTACTCAGCGAGCAGTCAATCCCACTGCTGTGGTTCAGCCAACTATCAATGGGATTGTCGGCAGAATAATGGATCAAGCGATCGCCGAATCTGGCTTCAGACATGATAGAGACACCAAGCATGAACTCAGCACACCATTTAAGCAACATGTGATAACGGTTGTTGCCGACAATGTTGCCGGTAATGAATCAGCGCAAGATGTAGCTTTAAATCTTATGTTTGGTGAAAAACCTCCCCGGCAAGGGGTGATGGATGCCCTGTCCGACCTAAGGGAACGCATATCTGCTTTAGCTGATAGTATTGCCAATATCAGCAATATCGGTAGAGGTCGCCCTGACCGGGTCACCGATGCTTACCGCGTGACCGGCAGCGAACGCATGCAATCGGACGAGTTGATTATTGGCGGCAGCTATGAGCATCATCTTCGTCAGAAAGCAATTGGTCAAGACCCAGACTTATTCTGATACCTCGCCATGTGTTTGAAAGTGGAAAGATTGTAATCCATCCAAGCGCTTAGCTGTCACAAAAATTTCACCAATATTACGCTGCATTTGCGCTCAATTTTCACGGCAGTTAAAAACGCGCAGATTGTATAAATGCGACGAGAGGAAGGTCTGCCTCCGGCATCGGGTACCCAGGCAAACGCGCTTTGCTGACCCACTCCAACGCCTGATGTTCGTGCGCAACGACCTCTCCTTCCCATTGACGGCAGCTATAAAGCGGCATGAAGAGGTGAAAGGCCGGATGCGCACTGGTTGCTTCATAGCTATGTGAGGCGAAGGTCAGCGGCTTTAACTGTGCTATATTGACCTCAATGCCCAACTCTTCTCGCAGTTCGCGACGTAGTGCATCTTCCGGCGATTCTCCTGCTTCTACTTTACCCCCAGGAAATTCCCATAGACCGGCCATGGCTTTCCCCTCCGGACGCTGCGCCAGCAGAATCTCTTCTGTGTCATTGATGAGGGCAACGGCTGCAACAAAGACGAGCTTGGGCACGGTATTCCACCTATTCTTTGTTCAATAGATTTATGAGCGATAATCAGCATTGATGGAGATGTAGCCATGCGTCAAATCGCATGTATAGGCTGTATACGACGCATCGCCAACCCCCACACCAACGGCAATGTCAATCTCCTGGCGCTTCATATAGACAGACATTTCAGACTCATCATAACCAGGTGCGCGCAGGCCATGCTCGGCAACGAGCCGGTCGCCAAATCGAATCCACAGCTTATCGCGATCAGCTGCCTCTCCTGCCTTGCCGACGGCCATGACGATACGGCCCCAATTAGCATCTTCTCCGGCAATGGCGGTTTTGACCAGTGGCGAATTAGCAATGCTCATGGCGATGCTGCGCGCCGCCCGTTCTGATTCGGCCTCTTCCACTCTCACCGTCACCAGCTTGGTGGCGCCTTCACCATCCCGCACAATAAGTAAGGCCAGTTCCAGCATCAGCTCTTGCAAGGCCTGCCTGAATGCGGCGAGGCGCTGATCATCAATGGCAACAATATCCGAGCCAGCATCACAGGCGCCGGTGGCCGCCATCAGCACCGTATCGCTGGTGGACATATCGCCGTCGACGGTAATGGCGTTGAAACTATGCTGCTTGGTCTCTCTCAGCAATGCCTGCAATAACGAGGCGGGCAGAGCCGCATCAGTCATCACAAAACCGAGCATGGTGGCCATGTCCGGGGCAATCATGCCGGAGCCTTTGGCAATGCCGTTGACGGTCACGTCTACCCCATCCAACATGACCGTGCGCGTCGCATATTTGGGAAACGTATCGGTAGTCATGATGGCCCCGGCCGCCGCTTGCCAATGGTCGTTATGTAACCCTTGCATCAAACCCTCATAATGCCGGGTGATTTTTTCATGAGATAATGGCTCGCCAATCACGCCGGTGGAAGCGACAAAAATCTGTTCCGGCAACACTCCCAACTGCTGCGCCAGTTCGGCCACATAGGCAGTGACTCCTTCCAGGCCCTGATGTCCGGTAAACGCGTTGGCATTACCGGCATTGACCAGAATCGCCCGTGCTGTGCCCTGGGGCAGGTGTTGTCGACACCAGTCCACCGGGGCTGAGGCGGTTTTCGATCGTGTCAACACCCCGGCAATGCGGGAGCCTTCCGCCAGTTCCACCAATAGCAGATCGTCACGCCCCTGATATTTCATGCCCGTTCGGGCTGTGGCAAGGCGCACCCCTTTAATTGGCGGTAGTGTTGGCATAGTGGCTGGTCTGAGTGGTGAGGGTTGTGTCATAATTTTGTTTGAACCTATCTATTTTCGGCATTGCTGAGTTAGGATAGTTTATGTTTCCACAGGATGTAGAGTGCGGCCTC
>CAYSXY010000102.1:0-3568 GCA_964435165.1 uncultured Rickettsiales bacterium | reverse complement strand
CCTAGAGATCTTTCCGTGCCGACCAATGATCTAAAACGCTGGTCAACATAGATCGCATTTGCCTATCTCAGATGATGAGAGTAGTCAAAATTCCAGGCCCATGGTACGGTAGAATTCCGGGTTGTTTTTCCACTGATCGCGCACTTTGATGTGGAGAAATAAATGCACAGGCCGCCCTAACGCATGGGTCAGATTTTTGCGGCTTTTCTCGCCAATGGCTTTTAACTGCTGACCTTTTTTGCCCAGAATGATGCCTTTATGGCCATCGCGCTCCACATAAATGGTTTGATCAATTTTGACGCTGCCATCTTTACGTTCCTGCCAGTGCTCAGTTTCCACATGCAGCACATAGGGCAACTCCTGACGCAGGGTGTAGAATAATTGTTCGCGCGTATATTCGGCGGCGATCAATCGTTCATTCAGATCGGAGAGTTGGTCGGCAGGGTAGAGCCACGGGCCTTCCGGTGCTTCCTGGCAAAGCCAGTTCAGCAGGTCTTCCACACCATCGCCGGTGAGCGCCGAGACCATAAATATCTGGTCGATACCACTCAGTTCCTGCACCTGTGCGGTTAATGCCAGAAGTTGATCTTTAGCAACGCGGTCGACTTTATTCAAAATAATCGCATGGAGAGGTATCTGGTCGGCTTTTGCTCGCTCCAACACAGCACGGCTACGTTCGTCCAGCCCTTTGATGGCATCAATCAATAGCAAGGTACGGTCACTTTCCGTCGCACCACTCCATGCGGCTTTGACCATCGCCTGATCAAGCTTTTGTTTGGCATTGAAGATGCCGGGTGTGTCGGTAAAAATCAATTGTGTATCATTCAGGACGCGAATACCGCGAATGCGAAAGCGTGTGGTTTGCTCTTTGGGGGTGACGATGGCAATTTTCGCGCCGACACATTGATTGAGCAAGGTGGACTTGCCAGCATTTGGCGCACCAATAAATGCAGCAAAGAGGCAGGATGTGTCTGGTGTGGTGGCGGGCTGTTTCGTCATGGTGTTTTAATCTGCTTCAGCATTGCACGCGCAGCGGCCACGGTTGCTTTTTGTTTGGAGGATGCCGTTGCTGAGCATACACCCTGCCCTTCCACCGACACTTCGATTGTAAAGCGTGGATCATGCGCCGGGCCCGTTTGTTCCACTACCGTATATTCCGGCAATGGCAATCCGCGCCCCTGTGCCCATTCCTGCAGTGTGGTTTTGGGGTCTTTAGGTGGTGTGCGTACAGATTCCGCCCGTTCTTTCCAGTAACGTTCAATGAGTTGCCTTGCGGCACTCATTCCTCCGTCAAGGTAAAGTGCGCCGATGAGTGCTTCACACGCATCCTCAAGATTAGTGGCGATGTCGCGCCCGCCTTCTGCTGCGGCGCGGCTGGAAAGGTGCAGGTAATCGCCTAATTGCCATTCGCGGGCGATGGCGACCAATTGCGCGCCGGAGACCAGGGCGGCTTTGCGTTTAGCGAGATCGCCTTCCCGCTCCTCCGGGTAGAGATGATAGAGCATATCGGCGACCACGAGTCCCAACACGGCATCACCAAGAAATTCCAGCCGTTGGTAATCTCGCGCTGTCTGCGAGCTTCGGCGACGTCCACGGCTGGGGTGTGTCAGTGCTTCTTCCAGCAGTGCTTTATTAGTGAACTGATGTCCGATGATTACTTCCAAGGCCGCATATGTTGCATCAGTTGATGGCACGGAAATATCGTCCTTCACGCGAATTAGTGAACCACTGCCAGAATTTCCAGGAACTGCTTTCACCGTGATGCGAAATTAAAATGAATGAGGCACGGCCAATCAGCATGTCATATGGAATATCACCCACTGGCCGCGTGCCATCCTGCAGCACGGCACGGCTGTCCTGAGAGAAGTCGCGGTTATCTCCCATCATGAAGTAATGACCATCCGGTACGGAGAATTCCTGCGTATTGTCCAACGCACCAAACGGCGTGGCATCCAGTGTGTCATAGCTGACGCCATTGGGTAGCGTTTCCCGATAGCGCTGATAACGCCGTTCTTGTCCATCCGGTGTGGTTTCAACGAAATCATCAATGCGCTGACGCTCAACCGCGCGGCCATTGATGTGCAATACGCCGCCAATCATTTGCACTCGGTCTCCAGGCAGGCCAATGACGCGTTTGATGTAATCAATGCTGGGGTTATTGGGCAGCCGAAAGACAGCAACGTCCCCGCGCTCAGGAGCGGTATCCCACACCCGCCCTTCAAAAAGAGGTGGAGAGAGTGGAAATGAATAGCGCGTATAGCCATAGCTCCATTTATTCACAAAAAGGTAGTCACCAATCAGCAATGTGTTTTTCATGGAGCCGGACGGAATATGAAACGGTTCAAAAAGCAGGCTACGGAATAATAGTGCCACGATGATGGCCCAAAAAATGGTTTTGACGATTTCCCAGTCCTGGGCTTTGGCTTTGAGTTCCCTCTGGTCGGTTGCAGTGGCGGCATCAATGCCAGCTTCCATTTCTTTCGCCTGTTTCCGCTTTTTTTTTGGTGACCCTGCCTTCAATGCCATATTCCTTTATTAACCATCTTCCCCGTCGCATGACGGTCATATTACGATGAAGCGTTTGCAGTCTAATCATCTGGTCACATTAGGCAAGACGGCAGATTCATTCATCTGCATTTTAGATAAATCTGACCTGTTGTAAAAAAACAACAACAATGGTCGGCTATTATGATTATGTTAACTTATTAATGGTTTTGTTAAGGAATGCAAGAGAACGACGCTTTTATTCATAACCATATTTTTGTGATCTCTGGTGCTGGTTTAATCCATTTTTACCAGCAATCCGGATCGCTTGGCCCTATCGATCGCGATGCTGAAGGCAGTGTGGCAACTATGCCATCGTCCGCCAATGCTCGCCCTCGCCTGCTCGATGAGAGTGAGGTGAAAGCATTTGTTGATTTTGACGATCAGCCGCAATGTTTTGCCTTCACCGAAGGTGGTGATGGCCTGCTCTATGCTGGCGGTGTTTATCTTCAAGATAAGCCGACTTACCCTGTCATTTATGATGATGAAGGTTTTTCAGGCGTCCGTGATGATTTTTTCCATCTCGGTCATGATTTACCCATCTATTTTAACAGTACAGAACAGGCATTGCATGCCTTGCTGGATTGTCATGTGACGCCGATGGCGGTCGATTTAGTCGGTGATCGAGCATTTAGCGAAGTGCAGCGCGATGCACGGGGTATCTTCTCACTCTATACGGCAGACTATATTTTGCCTGAACTTGGAGATGCAACGGATAATGATCAGTCATTCAATGTTGAAGATACGGCGGCGCATGCAATTACGGTAAATGATTTCTTCAATCAGTTCCAGCAGCCCAAGGTAGACACCTCACAGCAATGGCCAGGCCAGCCAGACGACCTGGCAGATAATGATCACTAGATCATCCGCCTCTTTTTATTTCGACTGAACTGCCTGTAATGGTTGATGAGACATCTCAAAAAACTGAGATTCGGCCTCATCGGCATCTTTTGCAATACTGAGATAGACAAAGCCGCACCCCATCAGTGTGCAATAAAGCAGTAACAATGTCATGATCATATTA
>CAYSXY010000101.1:0-3578 GCA_964435165.1 uncultured Rickettsiales bacterium | reverse complement strand
TCCGTTTGCCAATCAATAAATCCATCCCGTTAAAAAAATCACAACAGAACCTATTAATGATGTTTAATTTTATGCCAAATCATCAGAAAATTGGCAAGTGTGTGATGCTTTTTTATCGATATAAATGCCTTAAAGACAATTTAAGCTGCCACCGATGCAGGAATTGCTTTTTGAGGCACTGGGCTGTAAGTCAATATTACAGAATAAGAAGAGGATATCGCTGTGCCCCTGCCCTTCCTCAAAGCTCATGGCCTTGGCAATGATTTTGTCATGCTCGATAGCCGTCAGCAGCAGATTATGCTGACGGATGATGCCGTGCGCAACATTGCTGATCGACGGCTGGGCGTGGGGTGCGACCAACTTATTATTCTGCGACCATCTGACAAGGCCGACCTCTTTATGGAAATTCGCAATGCTGATGGCAGTGAGGTGGCCGCCTGCGGTAACGCCACGCGCTGCGCTGGCTGGCTCTATATGGAAGAATTCGGACAAGATATCTGCCGTATTGAAACTAGGGCCGGGTTGCTGGAGACGATGCGCGCCGGTGACCATCATGTGACGGTGTCGATGGGTATACCGCGCCTGATGTGGCAGGAGATTCCGTTACAACAGGAAGCGGATACGCTGCATCTGCCGCTTGCCTATGGTTCGGTGAAAGATGCGGTGGGAGTCAATATGGGTAACCCCCATGCAATTTTTTTTATCGCTGAGCATGTGGCCCAAGCACCTTCATTGGCTGAGGCCGGGCCTGTACTTGAGCGCGATGCGCTCTTTCCCGAACGGGCGAATATCAGCATGGCACGTATGGAAGGGCGCGCGGCTATCCATTTGCAGGTGTGGGAGCGCGGCGCGGGGCTAACACACGCCTGCGGCACAGCAGCTTGCGCGGCATTGGTGGCCGCACGCAGACGCGGCCTGGCCGACGAGCAGGCGATGATTCACCTGCCGGGCGGTGAACTAACCATCGCCTGGGACGAACCGAAAGGCACGCTAGAGGCACCCACCCGCCCGGTGATGATGACCGGTCCGGTGGCGATGAGTTTTACTGGCATGCTGAGTGATGATTTGTTAGAAGGCTTCAATTTCAGCTAATTCTAGTAAGAATTCGCTGCGCTCAAACGGCGCTTGGCCTTACGCGCCAATAAGGCGCGGCGCACAAAAGTGCTTGCTAATCATTCCAGATTGCGTTGCTAATCTGGAATGATTATCGTTTTTACTGAAGATAGGATAGGAATATGCTGGCGCATTTTTTCCCCAAGCAATTAGAAGAGCTGGAGCCATTTCAAGGGCAGTTTGACGCGCGCCGTCTGCAAAGCGACAAGGTGGATGTGTATTTTGCCAGCTACCCGGCAGGCACAGCCATTGAAGAACACACGCATGACACGGACAATGTTGGCGTGATTACCTCCGGCTCGCTGACTCTCATCATGAATGGCAAAGAACAGCGCTTTACCACCGGTGAGTGGTATGAAGTACCGGCCAACACACCACATGCCGCCCGCTTTGACGAAGACACCGCCGAGATCGAGCTTTGGTTTAAAAAATAAGATCAATAATATGAAAAATAACGACATCATTACATTTGGCTGTCGCTTAAACAGCTATGAAAGCGAGGTGATTCGCCGTCACTTGAATGCAACGGATGCTGAGGATACGGTCGTGTTTAACTCCTGCGCTGTCACGGCTGATGCTGAACGGCAATTGCGTGCCGCCATCCGCCGCACCCGGCGTGAGCGCCCCACCAGCCGCATTGTGGTCACTGGCTGCGCCGCGCAGGTGCACCCGGATCATTATGCTGCTATGCCCGAGGTAGACACGGTGCTGGGTAATGAAGAGAAAATGCAGGAAGGCAGCTATCGCACGGCAGCCCTGGGCACTGATGATGCTGAAAAAATCCGCGTCAATGACATCATGGAGTTGAAAGAAACCGCCGCTCACCTGATTACCGGCTTTGACCATCACACCCGCGCCTTTGTGCAAATTCAAAATGGCTGCAACCATCGCTGCACTTTCTGCATCATTCCATTTGGGCGTGGCAATAATCGTTCTGTGCCGGTGGGTGAGATTGTCACACAGGTGCGCACCTTAGTCGAACAAGGCTATAAAGAAGTGGTGTTCACCGGTGTGGATATTAGTGATTATGGCAAGGACCTGCCTGGGCAGCCGACACTTGGCCAGCTTTGCCGGCGCTTGCTCGCATTAGTGCCTGAATTGCCACGCCTGCGTCTGTCGTCGATTGATGCAGTAGAAGTTGATGATGATGTGCTGCGCCTGTTGGCCGAGGAGCCACGCCTGATGCCACATTTGCATCTGTCCTTACAGGCTGGTGATGATATGATTCTCAAGCGCATGAAGCGCCGCCATCTGCGGCAGGATGCCATTGATTTTTGCCGTAAGGCACGTGAATATCGTCCGGATGTGGTGTTTGGGGCTGATATCATCACCGGCTTTCCTACCGAGACAGAGGAAATGTTTCAGCGCTCCCTCGACATTGTCGATGAATGCGGCCTGACCTGGCTGCATGTGTTTCCTTATTCCGAGCGCCCCGGCACCCCGGCCGCTCGCATGCCGCAGGTGGAAAAAGCTGAGCGCAAAGCGCGCGCAAAGCGCTTGCGGGAAAAAGGCGAGATTTCTGTCGCCAACTATCTTCAATCCTGCATTGGCCGTAACGTAGAGGTGTTGGTAGAGAAGGATGGCAAAGGCTATACGGAGCATTATGCCCCGGTGCAGTTAGGTGAAGGCGCCACGCAAGGTAGCCTTATGCCAATGGCCATTGCTGGCGTTCAGAACGGGCGACTGGTAACTGATGCGGCGTTAGCCAGCAGATGAACGCGCCAGGCGCGCTTCCACCATTGCATCTGAATGCTCAACCAACTCAGCCAACTGAATATCCTGCGGTACATTCGCGCTGACCGCCGTTGCAATATCAATGCCTTCCATCTGGCCAACCAGTTGCAACACCTGCAAGGCATTTTGGCAGTCCATGAGCGCTGTTTGTCCACGCATCCACCCCATATCAATAACCGGCTCCCCCTGCTCTGCCTGCGCTTGCATGGCAAAGTGGTGCGCAGCCTGCCAATCATCGAGCGGAATCTCAATGCCTTGCAATGTTGCTGTGAGGTACAGACAGTCAATAATCTGTCCAGCATAGCCGAGCACTGTCTGGCCATTCTCATCACCTTGTTGTTGTGCCGGGCTATGCTGAATCAAGCGCTCAATGTAGGTTTGCAGGCTCACCCCGTCATCGCCATAGGATTTTAAAGTTTGTTGCTTGAGCATCTCGACGACAAATTCTGGTGAATAGCCACCGCTAGCCAAAGTGGCAAGTGCAGCAATGCCTAACTCTTCTGCGGTGATGCCATGCATGGCATGCTTCACCGGCACGGCTAATTGCTCTTGTTGCATGCCAATACGCTCTTGCCGCAGCATCGATTCAAGCCCCAGCACCGCATGTTCAAAGCGCAGCGCTGCTTGATTGATGAGATCAAGGGTATGGCGCGGCACATCCTGCTGCATGCAATAATAGTGAAATTGATCCAGCGCACGCTGAATGCGCGTATAGGTTTGCTGATAGGCTG
>CAYSXY010000100.1:0-3610 GCA_964435165.1 uncultured Rickettsiales bacterium | reverse complement strand
TACACTATGCAGCAACATTACAATGGTTAAAATAATCGTAAACAGAGCCTAAACTATTCAATAAAAACAGGTGTTTTTATTTTGAGCGCTTTCCAAGAAGTTGTTATTCAAATGGAGCAGGAGTTGAGAATCTAGAGTACTTTGTAAAACGTATTGGCGACATCGGGAATAATAGATATGGAACAAACTCTTACAGCACGAGAGGTGATGAATTACTTAAATTGGATGGTGCAGTATATGAGCTTAGACGGTACTGCGTATTTCCAGAAAGTATAATAGATGTAAATGGCAAGATAGATTCTAATGAATTGCTAGAAAAATATATAAATAGTGTGCATCAGTATAAACGAATACGAATTGTTGGGGGGTATCTAGAGTCTCTAGTATCGGGCAAAGATAAATGTGCTCAATTAGAGATATTAAAATGGAAAAACCAATATTTTGGAGATGAGTCTTGTGAAAGTAGCATTCATGATCAATACCCTTGGAGGGTAGAAGGCAATAATGCTGTTTTGTCAAATTCATATCATCAGGCCTCCGATGCTAATACTAAAGAGAGCAAAAAATACTTCACTGAAGCAGCCGAATATTTACTGGAAAAAGTGCATTTCACAAAAAAAGAGAAAAAAGAATTGCAAAATATCATGCTTGAATTTTCAGATGACGATATTTCTCTTGATACAATGCGCTAATAAAAAGGCGTAGTGGTTACAAAATCTTATAACCACATATTGACTCTTGATCTCGCTATAGCGGCAGCTATATCACCTACACCCAATCCCCCCACCCCCATTCGATGCTTAATCAATGCACCAACATTAGTTGATTGCATCTAGCGCCGATTTAGTGTATCACACCGCCCGAGTTAATTAGTACTCTTACCATGTGATGTCGCCTGGCGACTTGTCTTTTTTCAAAAAAGGCACTGAAGATTTCCCATGCATAATGTGGTTATCTAAGCGTTTGAACGAGAGTAACCCATAGTAGGCATGTTGCCGCACTAGATGAATAATGACTCTTGTTTTAACCCAATTCCGGCATAGTCCGGAAGATATGCCACAGGAGATAGATATGGCTCAGGGAACAGTAAAATGGTTTAATCCAACAAAAGGATACGGCTTTATTCAGCCTGCAGATGGTTCGGGCGATGTATTTGTCCATATCAGTGCGGTAGAAAAAGCCGGCCTACGCCAACTGGACGAAGGCGCCACGATTAATTATGAGCTTGCCACCGACAAGGGTAAAACCTCTGCGGTTAATTTAAGCCTCAGTGACGCGTAACAGGCCGTCACATACCATCATTATAAAAAGAAATTGAAACGCAAGCAGGGCAGAGTGCAACCCGCGCCCTGCGTCTTGCTGTAAGGATATTTATGAAAGATTTTTCTTCGTTGGCGCTTCCTGAAGCGCTAAACCATACGCTCACGCATATGAAATTTACCACCCCCACCCCCATCCAGGCGAAGGCAATTCCGCTGGCGCTGGAAGGGCACGACATACTTGGCTCTGCCCAAACAGGCACGGGAAAAACGGCAGCCTTTGGCATTCCCTTAGTTGCAAAGCTCATGTCGCAATCCAAGGGCACCGCAATGGTGATTACCCCAACACGCGAATTGGCCGTGCAGGTGATGAGTCAGCTGCAATCACTGTTGGGAAAACGATCATCCATCAAAACAGCGCTGCTGATTGGTGGAGAGGCCATGCCAAAACAAATACAGCAGCTGAGCAAGCGCCCACGGTTGTATGTGGGTACGCCCGGTCGTATTAACGATCACCTCAAACGCGGCAGCTTGTTGCTGCATGATACGCAATGGCTCGTGTTGGATGAAACTGACCGCATGCTGGATATGGGCTTCACCGTCCAGATCAATAATATTATGAAATACCTGCCTAAAAACAGACAGACTCTGCTATTTTCGGCAACCTTGCCTAAAAATATAATCACCATTGCCAACACTTATTTACGCAATCCAAAGCGCGTAAGCGTTAACGCGGAATCCTCTCCTGCTACCAATATCACGCAGGAAGTCCGGCACCTGTCGAATGATGAGAAATACACAGCATTGCTGGATGAGCTTCAGGCACGCAATGGCTCCATCATTCTGTTTGTGAAAACCAAATATGGCACCGAAAAAATGGCCAATAAGCTCACAAAACGGGGCTTTACTGCCGATGCGATTCATGGCGACTTGCGCCAGAACAGGCGTGAACGAGTCATCGCTAACTTCCGCAATCAAAAATACCGCATTCTCGTGGCCACAGATGTCGCCGCCCGTGGACTGGATATTCCTCATATCGAGCACGTCATCAATTATGACCTGCCGCAATGCCCGGAAGATTATATTCACCGCATTGGCCGCACCGCCCGTGCCGGTGCGGAGGGTTCTGCCCTGTGTTTTGTATCTCCGTCAGACCGCATTAAATGGAGGGCGATTCACCAGTTGCTGCATCCGGGTGAACCCGCACCATTTGCGAATGAATCAAAGCCGAAGCGGCGAAATCGTAAAAATGCATCACAACCTAAACATCATGATGGGCCATCTATGGCTCAGCACCGTAAAAAGAGCAGCAAAAAGCACGGCAAAAAAATGCACAGTCCGCGCGGCAATAAAAAGCAGGCACTGCCTCTTTCACTTGGCGTCTAATCCACCTTCATCCTCACAGGAGAGCGACTATATGCGTTATTATTTGACTTTGTTCATATGCGGCTTGTTATTCATCACCTCATCTCACCCCGGTGCGGCAGAGGAAAGTGAGAAAAGTGATATTCCATCCCAAGAAAAAGCACATGCATTTTTTTCCTATCTTATTGAGCGACAGGTCATAGCAGTATCGCTTGATACGAAATGTCGAACCTCAAGTAATCCACACCGCGTAACAGAATATATTCAACAACCATGTAAGAGCGTCTTTCGCAGTGCTTATGAGTGTAGCGATGGCCAAAAACGTACAATGGATACGGAAATTGATTGGAGTTACATCTCGGAAATGAAACAAAGCGGCTATGATCAGGAGGGAGATGAAATTACGCTTCTTGGTAATATCAACACATTTGATGCGCAGAAAAAAGTTGAAGAAAAGAAAGCTAAGGATGACATTTCCACACGGAGCGCACGGATCACATTCGATTCTTCAGCGACTGCTAAACGCGCTCTGAAAGCATTTGAGTTGTTTAAAAATAAATGTGATACGAGTGCTGCTTATCCATTTTGATTGATAAATGGACTCTGTTGATAGCTGACAGCCTGTCAGGCGATGTTCTGATGGTAATCTATCTCGACCCCACCCCCATTCGCGGCTAATCTCGTCATATGTAACAGTCACACGAGTATACCCATGAGCGAATTGACGATTGCCGGGCGGCGCATCAAACGCGGTGAGCGCGTGCGCATCGCTATTCACATGCCCCCCTTATATGATTTTACCGACATGGAGATGCCGGTGGAAATTGTTGCGGGCAAGCAGGATGGGCCGGTACTGTTCGTCTGCGCGGCCATTCATGGTGATGAAATCAATGGCGTGGATATTATCCGCCGTCTGCTGCGCCATAAACGCCTGAAAAAAATCAAGGGGACGCTCATTGCCGTGCCGATTGTCAATGTGTTCGGCT
>CAYSXY010000099.1:0-3715 GCA_964435165.1 uncultured Rickettsiales bacterium | reverse complement strand
TTTTTGCAGCTTTTCCCAGATTTCCTTGGTTTTTTGACCTCCTTTGCTACCATTTTCTGTATTATCTTTCTTGTTTTTGATGACTTTATAATAGTCATCTATCAGCCTTTTTTGCGTGATATTACCCTCAAAAAAGAGCAGATAATCCTCCAGAAAAGGCTTCACCTTCTGCCATTTTTTAACCGTTATGCGCAACATGCGGGCGATTTCTTTATCATCATTTTTGATGTAGCCACCTTTTATCTACATGTTATCAAGCAACAAGCGATACGCCCCTTGCTGCTCCAGATTAAGCAAAGCGGTATCGGCAATATGCGCATCCGGAAACCATTGCTGCATGGGAACTTTGCTCATGATTACAACTCGTCTGACAGTGTGATGTTCTCCGTGCGTGCTTCAACAAATGCCAGCAGATCGGAATAGCGATATTTCACCAACCGCCCGACCTTCACATAGGGCAAGGTGTAGCGCTTGTTGCACGCCCACACCGCCAGCGTGTGCTCCTTCACGCCTAAAAATTCCGCCGCTTGTTTGCGGGTGAGCAGGCATTCCTTCAATAAATCTTCTTTGGTTAATTGCATGATTTTCTCCATAGTTGGTTGCTGATGCGCCCAACGTTACGGAGCTTTATGCAGTTGCGGTAGATGCGTAGCGGGCAGACTCACATGCGTGCGCGGCATACTATGGTGTGTGCTGGGCAGGCACTAATATTCTTCATAGACTTGAGCGATAAGTATTAAGTGCTATGCTTTCTCTATGGCTCGCACATTCAAATATGTTGTCTATAAACTGACATTCCCCAACGGTAAAATCTATATCGGTATGGATATAAGCAATGCTGGGCATTCACTGCGTTATTTTGGTTCATGGAATAATGAGCTGGTGGAAGCCGATTTCACCAGAGATGAATTGGCCGATTTCACCTTGAGAAAAGAAATTCTTTTTGAGTCGGGTGACAAAGATGAGATTCGCAGAAAAGAAAATGAGCTAATCCGAGAGCATCGTTCTAATGAGCCAGATATCGGCTACAATCGCACCCTAATCACGCGCAACGTCAAAAGAGTTTAGTTCGCTTTGTTCATCACCCGCACCCAGCGGTAGATTGTATCATACGGGTTGGAAAGCGGTTCGTCACCTGTGATGGGGTTTTGCTCCAATTCATCGGCAAGTTTGAGGGCAATCTGACTCATGCTGAGGCTGGAGCCTTTGGCGCGGATTTCTCTGAAACGCTGCTCTGCATAGGCTTTGGTTCTGCCATAGAGTTTCTCAGCGCGGGCTTTGCCGCCATTCTTCGCCTGACGAATGTGCTGGCTGGCGGAGCGCTGCATCATGGAAGTGCAACTATTGGCAGCAACGGCATGTTCTGTTGCTTGCTGCAATGTAAGCAGCTGCGCGGCAGGCAGCGCAGCAACACCACCCGCTTGCAGAGCTGGCAAGTTTTGATTGAAAAGCACCAACGCGTGCAGCAAATAGAGCGATGGCGCTTGCTCGCAGAATGTTTTGTCTGGTTCATCAAGGCCATATTCCGTGGCAGGTGGGTCGAGAAAAATGGCCAGATGATCCAGCCCACCCACCGCAAGTAAATATTCATCCACCACTCCAATATCAAAGCTGCTTTCATAAAGCCCCAGCAAGTTTCCCAGCATATTCTCAAAGGCAGGCGGCATAGGATAGGGAATGTCGAAGCACGCCGCAAAACTCTCAGCCCCACCATTCTGATAGTGAAACCAACCGAGCAGGAAACCATCAAGCTGTAAAAGCAACATTGCACTGACATTAGCGTACAGGGCTGGCATTCAGGTGCCGCAGTTCAGGTTGGAAAAAATTGCAGATAAGCCCGTGTTGATCATTAACCGCTTTGATCGCGCAGGCGGAAATCGTGTGCCGTTTCTGTCGGCCATGAGTATGTTAGGCGCAAAAGATAATGAGCAGCATAGCTATCTGGAGATTGCCTATGCACTGGCCCAGCACGGGGCGCAGCCCAATCATGATATGGAAGAGCTGTGGCGCAGGATGGTGTTTACCATCCTCATTTCCAACACGGATGACCATCTGCGCAATCACGGTTTTATTTATGAACGCCATAAGGGATGGCGGCTTTCGCCTGTCTATGACGTCAACCCCACGCCAACGGAAATAAAGCCGCGTATTCTCTCCACCGCCATTACGTTTGACGACCCCACCGCCTCGCTCGATGCAGCACTTTCTGTTGCGAAGGATTTTCGTATTGAAACCGCCAGAGCCAGGGAAATTGCAAAAGAGGTGGCAGATTCAGTCAGCGAATGGCGAGCGATTGCCAGCCATTTTGGCATTAGTAAAAAAGAGATGGATCGCATGGCATCCGCCTTTGAGCATAAGGATTTGGAGTTGGCTAAAAGCTGCTAAGAATGATCCGCTATCCACTGCGCCAACGCTTCTTCGGTTAGGTCACCTGAGGCGAGTTTCATGAAAGTCTGATATTTCTCAGAACTGCTGGCCTTAAGCTCCACGCCATTGAGCGCGAGAAATAGGCGGCAAATAACCAAAGCGGTACGTTTGTTACCATCCAGAAAGGCATGGTTGCGGGCAATGCCATACGCATAGGCAGCTGCAATTTCAGCCATGGTGGGTTTGGGGTCATTATAGTGATAAAGATTTTGCGGTTTCGCCAGAGCCGATTCAAACAGCCCTTCATCGCGCACGCCATCAAGGCCACCATGCTCGGCAATTTGCCTACGATGCACCGCAAGTGCTACGTCTTGTAAAATCCATTTGGGCTCGGTCATTTATTCCGCCAGTTTTTTTAGCACATCGCGATCTTCGCGCATGATCGCTTCAGCGGCATCCATCTGCTCTGCAAATTCCGGATTATAGGCGCTCAGCTCAATGCCATTGGGGGTCTCACTGACATAGAGCGTATCGCCTTTGTCAACACGCAGCTTTGCGAGCACTTCCTTGGAAAGCACCACCCCGATCGAATTACCAACCGTCGTTACTTTTAAATTAGCCATAGTTGTCTCCTTTTCTGTTATTATAACATATGTTATAACGCATAGTCAAATCATGGCTTTCCAATGGCTTGTCGGGGTAGAAATTGAGTAATTCCGGTGCCGCATTTGGCGAAATCCGGTGCCGCACTGGTGCCGCTTTCGAGGTGAAAAAGGGTGCATTTTAGGATAAGCGCATAAACGCAAGAGGCGGCACAAGTATTTGTTATATAAAGGTTAATACACGTTTATGAAGGGGGGTGAAAATACCCCTGATACGCCTCATAACCTGAAGGTCGTAGGTTCAAATCCTACCCCCGCAACCAATTTTCTCTTTATATTTCAAATAGATAAAAATGGGCATTTTGGCCCGATTATACCCGAAATAGGCCCGTGTACGCACTGTGTACGCAAACGGGCGAAAATGGGCGCGTGATTCTGCGTAGGGATTGGCATAGGTCATTCCATATTCCATTCAGGAAATATATGCTTTAACATATATCCATGAGCCGCATTATCGAACAGTTGAAAACCGCCCGGCAGGCACAAAACATCAAACAGTCTGAACTGGGCAAAAAGCTCGGTCTGCCACAGAGCCATATCTCCACCATTGAAAATGAAGTAACCGATCCACGCCTCTCTACCGTGGAGGACATGGCGCGACTTCTTGACCATGAGCTTATGCTCATCCCGCGTAAGAGCCTGTTTAAAGTCTTTTAACGATTTTATTGTTTTAAGAGGGCATTTAG
>CAYSXY010000098.1:0-3774 GCA_964435165.1 uncultured Rickettsiales bacterium | reverse complement strand
GACTAATCTTGCTTTCGCTGTCTTACTACTAAAAAGACTTTAAACAGACTCTTACGCTCTATTTAATAAATTAACCTTCTTGTTTCAAATGACAATTTAATGACAAGCTCTATGCTGGCTGTATGATTTTAGGCATCGGCAATGACATCTGTGACATACGGCGAATCGAGCGCGCAGTAGAGCGCTTTGGTGACCGCTTTGTGCGGCGTTGTTTCACCGAGGTAGAAGTCGCTAAAGCCGAGCGGCGACGTGGGGCAGGGATGCCAGTCTATGCCGGCACATTAGCCAAGCGCTTCGCGGCAAAAGAAGCGTGCGCTAAGGCGCTGGGCACGGGTTTTCGACGTGGCGTTTTTTTGCGTGATATTGGTGTCGTCAATCAATCCACCGGCCAGCCAACGCTAAAACTTACCGGGGGAGCATTAGAACGGCTGCAGACCATGGCTCCAGCCGCTACGGTTCACCTGACCATGACCGATGAATATCCATACGCTGAGGCTATGGTGATCATTGCAACATCTAAATAACGATGATAGCCGATTCACTTAATTTTCGGGCATGATATGAAACGGCTATAAAGCCCGCGACGGCGGGCCGCGCCTTATTGGCGCGTAAATCTTCCTGCAAATTACTGGGCAGAGATTTGCAGGGTAAACGATAAATCTTACCACTGTCATGCCTGTGAAGGCAGGCATCTCTGTACCCGTTAGCACAAACACGTAACCGTAAATCTCAGGCGGGCCTAACTAAAAGAAATCCCCTGCGCCAGTTCTGGTGCTTCCTGGCCGATATACATGGTGGATGTCTGGCGACGCATATATGCCTTCCACGCATCGGATCCTGACTCGCGCCCACCACCGGTTTCTTTCTCCCCACCAAAGGCACCACCAATTTCCGCACCGCTGGTGCCGATATTCACATTACAGATGCCGCAATCACTGCGCTGCTTGAAATATTCCGCCTCGCGCAGATCGGTGGTAAAAATAGCTGAGGACAAACCTTGCGGCACGGCGTTGTGCCACTCCATTACCTCCGCCATTGTCTCGTAGGGCATCACATAAAGAATCGGCGCAAAGGTCTCCCTCATCACCACGGAGCTTTGCTTGGTCATTTTGACCAATGCCGGGGAAGCATAAAACCCATCCTTGCAATCAGCGACACTCACGCGCTCGCCAAAACACACTTCACCCCCTTCATCACGAGCGATATTAAGCGTCACTTGCATCGCTTCAAATGACCCTTCATCAATCAACGGGCCAACCAACGTGCCATCATTCAACGGGTTGCCAATACGGCTATCGATAATACCCTGATAAGCGTTTTTCAGCTTGTCAAACACATCATCATAGCACAATTGATGGACAAATAACCGCCGCGTGCTGGTGCAACGTTGGCCTGCGGTGCCAACCGCCCCAAACAGGATGGAGGGCAGCGCGACATCCAAATCAGCTGATGGGGTGACGATGATGGCATTGTTGCCACCAAGTTCCAGCAGTGACTTGCCAAAACGCTCCGCTACTTGCGGGCCTACTTCATGCCCCATGCGAGTGCTGCCTGTCGCACTGATAAGCGGCAATCGGCGATCATTGACCAACTGTTCGCCAATCGCCTTATCGCCAATCACCAGCTGCGACAGGCCAACCGGCACGTCAATGCCTGTTTCTTTTGTGAACTGGCTTGCTGCGCGGTCAAATGCCATTTGGCAGGCAATGGCGGTGAGAGGGGTCTTTTCAGACGGTTTCCACAGCACGGGGTCGCCACAGACAAAGGCCAGAGCGCTATTCCATGACCACACAGCAACGGGAAAATTGAAGGCAGAAATCACACCGATCGGCCCCAGCGGGTGCCAGTTCTCCTGCATCACATGGCGGCTGCGCTCACTGGCGATGGTCAGGCCATAAAGCTGCCGCGACAGGCCGGTAGCGAACTCGCAGATGTCGATCATCTCCTGCACTTCGCCTTTGCCTTCTTCCCAGGTTTTGCCACATTCAATGGTCACCAGTTTGCCGAGCGGGTCTTTGACCTTGCGTAACTCTTCACCGAGCAGCCGCACCAGCGTGCCACGTTTTGGGGCAGGCACGTCTCGCCATTGGTCAAATGCCGATTGGGCTTTTTTAATTTTGGATTCCAGCGTCGTGCTGGTGTCAGCGGCCAAAGTGGTGAGTCTGCTTCCATCAATCGGGGAATGCACAGGCAAATCATCGCCTGTCCAATCCTTCATGTTAACGCCCAAATCATTCCACATTTGATCAAGCTGCATTGGACCTCCCCTATACGCACATCATGCTAGTGCAGAATGTGTAACATGCGGGCCTGTGTTGTAAATGAAAATGGGGCTCAAATCGAAGGTACTATGGCTTATAAGTTATATATCATAAGCATTCGAGGCCAGTAGGCCGAGGCAGCCCAGAGTTGCGCTTCATGGCAGAGTCAGAAGACGAAGCCGGAAGCAAAAAACGAACTACAACCCCATCAAACTGCAGGCAAACATGGTGGGGTCAAAAGGTTGCAAATCGTCAATCCCTTCACCAACGCCAATGGCATGAACGGGCAGGTGGAAGCGATCAGCCAGCGCCACCACCACGCCGCCTTTGGCAGAGCCATCCAGCTTGGTGATAATCAGCCCGGAGACATTGACCATCTCTTTGAAAATCTCCACTTGCGAATGGGCGTTTTGACCTGTGGTCGCATCCAGCACCAGCAAGGTGGCATGGGGGGCAGTGTCATCCTGCTTAGCTATAACACGATGAATCTTTTGCAATTCCTGCATCAGGCCGGATTTATTTTGCAGCCGCCCGGCCGTGTCGACAAGCAGTACATCCACGTCTTGCTGCTTGGCCTGCTCCACGGCGCGATAGGCAACACTCGCTGCGTCTCCACCTTCTTCCCCGGTGACCACGGCGCAGTCATTACGCTCACCCCACACCACAAGTTGCTCAACAGCCGCCGCGCGGAAGGTATCTCCCGCTGCCAGCATCACCTTGTGCCCTTGCTGTTGAAATTGCTTGGCCAATTTGCCGATAGTCGTCGTTTTGCCGGTGCCATTCACTCCCACCATGGTGATGATGTAAGGCCGATGATTGGTATCAATCGCTAGCGGCACTGCGGCTGGTGCGAGAATATCGGCCATCTGCGTAGCAAAATGTTCACGCACTTCCTGCTCAGTGACATCTTTATCAAATTTCTGGCTACGCAATGTTTCTACCAACCTTGCTGCCGTCTCCACACCAATGTCGGCCATCACCAGCGCATCTTCCAGTTCTTCCAGCAGTTCATCATCCAGCTTTCGTTGAGTGAAAATGCCGCCAATGCTTTCTGCTACTTTCGTTGAGCTTTTGCTCAGGCCTTTTTTGAGCCGTGAAAACCAGCCTCCGGAAGGTTCTGCGTCAGTATCAGGCGTTTCGCTCTGTGCGACCTGCTTAATTGGCGGCATGTCAGCCGAAGGTGCAATGGTTGCTGGCGGCGTTGCTTCGGGAATGGTCACCTCTTCAGCGGGCTGCTTCACAGGTGCCACGTCTGCTACTAGTGAGGTAGCTTCAACTGGTGCTGTCGTGGTGTCCTGCGTTGAAGTAACGCTATCACTGTCAGATGTGGCAGGCTTCGGCGTGCGTTTTTTGAAGAACATGGGTAGACAATCAATGGTTAATTGGTGTTAATATCATGGCGCTGACATAAAAAAGAAAGAGTCACAATGACCCAGGTAGAAGATCATAACGGCTTAGCAGCCTATCAGCAAACCTATACGCGCATTCAGCGTGCGCTGGATCAATTTCACTA
>CAYSXY010000097.1:0-3801 GCA_964435165.1 uncultured Rickettsiales bacterium | reverse complement strand
TAGTGTGCGGCTTCCGCATCCGGTTTGTCGAAATGGTAGGCGGCCTGCATCATTTCCAGCAGGTTCAGCGCTTCCTGGCGGGCGTCGTGATCATGAATCAGGCGGTCATACATAGAGCGATATGGTGGTTATACTGTACGTTAAACATACCACCCGCATGTGACGATATCGTTAATATATTAATGGTGTGGCGAAAGAGGGTTAAGTTATTTAGTATAATGGCTTGCAGGAGCCGCCGCTGCTAGGCTATGCAGTAAGAATGAATGAGAAGGAGGCCCGTAATGGTATTGACCGTAGAGCAAGAGCGCGACATTGAGAGTGTGGCGGATGAGACATATGCCACGCGCAGGGCCGTGGTGCCTGCGATGGAAGATTTGCTCTACAAACCCCTGCCGGTGCTGGATCACGGGTTTATCCGGCTGGTTGATTATATGGGAGATGATGCGGCCATCGTGCAGGCGGCGCGAGTCTCCTATGGTAAGGGAACTAAACAAGTCAGTCAGGATCGGGGATTGATCAATTATCTGATGCGGCACCGTCATACCTCGCCATTTGAAATGTGCGAAATTAAACTGCATGTGAAGCTGCCGATTTTTGTAGCACGCCAGTGGATTCGTCACCGTACGGCGAATGTGAATGAATATTCAGCACGCTATTCGGTGCTGGATAAGGAGTTTTATGTGCCATCGCCGGAGCATCTGGCCGCGCAATCGACGATGAATAAGCAGGGTCGTGACGCGACCATCAGTGGTGAGCGGGCCGCGCATATTCTGCATATGCTGAAGTCCGATGGCGAGCAGTGCTATGCACATTATCTCGACATGTTGAATCTGAATGATGAGGGTGAGGCGATTGACCCGGCGCAGGAAGGATTGGCGCGGGAGTTGGCGCGGATGAATCTCGGCGTGAATTATTACACACAATGGTACTGGAAAGTGGATTTGCATAACCTGCTGCATTTTCTGGCACTGCGTGCTGATAGCCATGCTCAATATGAAATTCGTGCCTATGCGGATGTGCTGGCGGAGATGGTGCGCCAGTGGGTGCCATATACTTATGACGCCTTTATGGATTATCGAGTGGGTGGGGCGTCACTTTCGTCTAAGGGACTTGGCGCGGTGCGACGACTGTTGCGGGGTGAGCCGGTTACGCAGGAAGCGAGTGGGATGAGCAAGGGCGAGTGGCGCGAATTGATGGCGGTGCTTGAGCTTGAACGAGAAGACGTATCTGAGGCGGCGTGACGGGCTATTTATTGATGGTTTGTGCGCCATGTATTATTTGCGCCACCGCTTCGCTGCTTGAGCGCTGTATATCCGTCGCTTAATCACCTCAGAAAATGAATGAAAGTGGCTAGGATCGACCGATTAATCGGGTTCGATAGTGGTATGTTCGGCCAATATGGCGGCAAAGAGTTGGCTGAGCGATCCATCTGGCCGTGTTGTGTGTAGGTAGACGACCTTATTGTCATTGGCAGGGCGTGACATGGCACACTCATAAGCAGCACTACCAATGGCCATATGGACTGGCAGGATCGCACGTTTGGCGAGAGACTGACATAAATCACCGGCCACACGGCTAGATGCGTGTGTGTTAATTATGAAATGCTTCTCAAGCGTGGTGGCAAGGGTTGTTTCCAGCCAGTGATGGGTTGGTTCGCAATAGAGCGGTTGTGTGTGCATAAGACACCGTCGTCTTTTTTTTATTTTTTTCTATCCTAGAGAGAATAGATGACGGTTTTATGACGCGGAAGTGAACTTTATGCGTGGATTAATTGATGGTTGTGATCCAGGAGCGATGGCTCTTATTCGTTACGCGCATGGCCATCCGCAACTGAGGGCCATGAGGATTGCAGGCTGGTAAATGCCGCTCTCAGCGATGCCTCTTCCTGCTGTTCCGATGCCAGATGCAGCGCTTCTACCGCTTGCCGGGTAGCGCGATCTGAGAATGGTTCTTTGGTCGGCTGTTGCATCAGCACATCAATGGCAGCCTCAAGGCTGTAACTGAGTTGGTGAATCGTCTCATACTGTTGGTGATTGAGTGTTCTGCCGTGATTCAGGATTCTGTCAATCTGCGCCACATGCTTTTGCATGATGGCGGTTGCTTCTGCTGCGCTGGCAGGGCGCATCGCTTCATAATGATCAATACGGTTGCTTTCGGCAGCTGCCGATGTGCTGAGTTGCATGAAGAGGATGGCGAAGAGAAGCGTTTTTATCACGGCCGGACTATTGCTGATTTTGCGAGGCAATAGCAGCTTAAATGTTTCTCTCTGGCCTGTCTAGCGCGATAAGCTGTCGCCCGGCAGCAACCCGCCGAGTGGTCTGCCCCCGAGGATATGCACATGAAAATGCGGCACGGTTTGCGAGGCATCGCTGCCGTGATTCATAATCAGGCGGTAGCCGGAGGCCATGAGCTCCTGCTCGTCGGCGATGCGGCGAATGGTACGGAAAAAATGGTTCATCTCTTCGGCGGTGGATTTGAGCGCGAAATCGTCGAAGGAAAGATAGTCGCCCTTTGGAATCACCAACACATGCACCGGTGCCGCCGGGTTGATGTCGCGGATGGCCACAATACGGTCATCTTCATAGACTTTCTCGGCAGGCAACTCGCCTTCAATGATTTTGGCAAAAATATTGTCAGGATTGTAGCTCATATCGCCTCCACTATGATTCATTGTCGCTTATCGCTGCATTATAAAAATTCACTTTCAAAAGCCTAACTCTTGCGAGCCGCTTTTTCGGCATGGCCTGAAGTGCCCTGGCGTTTACTCAGCGCCTCTTCAACTTCTTCCAGCGCAATGCCACTATCGGCAAGAAGTACCAGCCAATGGTAGAGCAGGTCAGCGGATTCATTGATGATGCCTTCCTTATCATCACATGTTGCAGCAATGACCAGTTCCACCGATTCTTCGCCCAGCTTCTGCGCGATCTTGGCTCGCCCGGCCTCAAACAGCGAGGTGGTGTAGGACTGTTCTCCCTTTGCTTCTTTGCGGGAGCGGATCAGTTCATCCAATGGCTGCAATATCTTGTCCATACCCATCCATCCTCACCGGAATGCCGGCTTCTTCCATGGTTTGTTTGACATGGCTGATTGTATAATCGCCAAAATGAAAAATCGATGCGGCCAGCAAGGCACTGGCATGGCCTTCGCGCACCCCGTCAATAAAGTGTTCGGGTGTGCCGACGCCGCCGGAGGCAATCACCGGTACGTTGACGGCGTCTGACACGGCACGGGTGAGGGGGAGATCGAACCCTTCGCGCGTGCCGTCGCGATCCATCGAGGTGAGGAGAATCTCCCCCGCGCCATAAGACACCATGCGCCTGGCCCATTCAATAGCATCAATCCCGGTTGGCTCGCGCCCCCCATGGGTGAAGATTTCAAACCGGCCATTCGCGGCTTTTTTGGCATCGATGGCCACCACAATACATTGATTTCCGAATTTATTGGCCGCTTCGCGGACAAATTCCGGCCGTTTCACGGCAGCGGAGTTGATGGAGACTTTATCGGCTCCGGCGAGGAGCAGTTTGCGGATATCCTCCAGGACACGCACCCCACCGCCGACGGTAAGCGGCATGAAGCACGCCTCGGCCACCTGGGTGACGACATCATAGATCACGTCACGCTTCTCATGTGTAGCGGTGATATCAAGAAAGCACAGCTCATCTGCTCCCTGCCGGTCATAGATTTTTGCCTGTTCGACCGGGTCACCGGCGTCGATCAAATCGACAAAATTGACGCCCTTGACCACACGTCCATCCTTGACGTCCAGGCAGGGGATGATGCGCGTTTTTAACATAATGACAA
>CAYSXY010000096.1:0-4020 GCA_964435165.1 uncultured Rickettsiales bacterium | reverse complement strand
CGGCTTCCCGCTCACCACCCGGGTGGAAACCATCCAGCTCGCCGGCAAGGATGTGTTTTCCGTAGAAGCCGGCGCATTGCTCATTTGCCTGGATAAAGATCTTACGCAGGAAGTGATCGACGCCATCGCCGACGCTAATCCGCTACAGGTGATCTGCTTGGATGAAGGCTTTAAGGGCAACGACCAACTGAAGGCCAACGCCGTGCAGACTTTCAAGGCGCGTGACCAAGAGGACAAAGAAAGCAAAATCGTATTCAGGACGGTGTAATGACTCAAGTGCCTAACTACAGATTGATAGCAACCAGCATCGGCGAGATGCTTAAATACGATACCGTTCTGAAAGAGATCGGACGTACGGTGCGGGCTATTTTCACTTTCCAACAGGAAAGTTTCCCCAATGAGGACATTACGTCATCCCGCTCGAAGGAAGTGTATGACTGGATTATGACGCTGGCAAAACAGCGCATGAGCCATGACGAAAGAAACGCTCTGCTCATTCAGTTCTGTAAGAATCTTGTTCCTGAGAATCTATATCCGCGTGTCGAGAAAATACTGGAGAATGGCGGTGTTACCGCTGGAAAGGATTCTTTTTCCGGCCTTACAGAATTCATGCAACGCAATCTCCATGCTGAGATACATAAGCATTGCAAGGAACTGTACCTTAACGGTCATCATTTCCACGCCGTGTTCGAGGCCTGCAAGGTTTATAACAAGCTCGTAAGGAATAAAGCACAAGAAACCAAAGACGGGCACTCGCTTATGATGGCGGTCTGGGGACCCGATGGGGTGCTGAAAGTTACGCCATGCCAGTCAGAGACTGACCATAACGTACAACACGGAATCAAGTTTCTTTCCGCTGGGTTGATGCAGGCGGTGAGAAATCCGACGGCGCATGAACCGGCTGTTGAATGGCCAATATCAAAGGAGGATTGCCTTAACATCCTAAGTTTTATGAGCTTCCTTTTTAAGAAGCTCGATGAGGCAGTTTATTACAAGGTAACAGCATGAAACTAAAATTTGACCCATCGCTGGAATATCAACAGGACGCGATCAACGCCATTGTCGGGGCGCTGGAAGGCCAGCCGATTGTCCAGTCGCATTTTGAAATCAGCGCCGCCGCCGGTGATGGCATGAAACTGTCTGACCTTGGTGTAGGCAATAACATCACGCTCACCGATGACGCACTGCTTGCCAACATCCACAAAATTCAGGAAACCAACGGCATCCAGAAGGTATCCGCCCTACAAGGCCGGGAATTCTCTATCGAGATGGAAACCGGCACCGGCAAAACCTATGTCTACCTGCGCTCTATTTTCGAGCTTTCCAAGAATTACGGCCTGAAGAAATTCATCATCGTGGTGCCAAGCGTCGCCATCCGCGAGGGCGTACTGAAAAGCATCGAAATCACGAAGGAGCATTTCCGCACCCTCTACAATAACACGCCGTTCGATTACTTCGTGTACGACTCCAAAAAGCTGGGCCGCGTGCGCCAGTTCGCCACCAGCAACCAGATTCAGATCATGGTGATCAACATCCAGTCCTTCCAGAAGGACGTGGCCGACAAGGATGTCGCCGAAATGACCGATGACGAGCTGAAGAAGCTGAACGTCATCAACCGGGAAAACGACAAAATGTCGGGCCGCAAGCCGATCGAATTCATCCAGGCCGCCAACCCGATCGTCATTATCGATGAACCGCAGAGCGTCGATAATACACCGAAAGCCAAGCGTGCCATCGCCAACCTGAACCCCATCGCCACGCTGCGCTATTCGGCCACCCACCGCAACCCGTACAATCTGCTCTATAAGCTTGATCCGGTGCGGGCCTATGACCTCCGGCTGGTCAAGCGCATCGAGGTGGCTTCCATCCGCTCGGATGACAGTTTCAACGACGCCTATGTGAAGCTGCTCAAATGCGACAACAAGAACGGCATCAAGGCGCAGGTGGAAATTCATCGAGAGAAAGGCGGCAATGTAAAACCCGCCAAGGTGACAGTAAAACAGGGCGATGATCTGTATGTGAAGTCTGGAGAGCGGGAAAGTTACCGAGATGGTTATATTGTGCAGAATATCGATTGCACGCCAGGATCAGAGTATATCGAGTTCAACAGCGGTAAATATCTGGAGATAGGCGGTGAAATGGGCGGCCTTGGGGAAGATATTATGAAAGCCCAAGTACAGGAAACCGTCGAGCAGCATTTGAAGAAAGAACGCGCCCTCAAAGGCAAGGGTATCAAGGTGCTGTCCCTGTTTTTCATCGATAAGGTAGCCAACTACCGGATTTACAACGATGATGGCACTACCAGCCTCGGCAAAATCGGCAAATGGTTCGAAGAAGCCTATCAAGAGCTTTCTGCCAAACCGATATATAAAGAGTTCGCAGCTAAGGATATCAGCAAAATCCACAACGGATACTTCTCGCAGGATAAGAGTGGGCATGCCAAAGACACCACCGGCAAAACCGCCGATGATGAAGATACATACAGCCTGATTATGCGGGATAAAGAGAAGCTGCTCGATCCACAAGAGCCGCTGCGCTTTATTTTCTCCCACAGTGCCTTGCGCGAAGGCTGGGATAACCCGAATGTGTTCCAGATTTGCACCCTCAACGAATCGCAATCGGTGGAAAAGAAGCGGCAGGAAATTGGTCGCGGTCTGCGTCTGCCGGTCAATGAGCATGGCGACCGTGTCCATGATGAGAACATCAATCGCCTTACTATTATTGCCAACGAGTCCTATGAGGATTTTGCCAAATCACTGCAGAATGAATTTGAAGAAGATTTTGGCATCAAGTTTGGCCGCATTGAAAAAATCACCTTTGCCAAAATCACCCGCGCCAAGGATGACGGTACGGAATCAGCCATCGGCCAGGACGAATCCATCAAGATATGGGAGGAGCTAAAGGCCACCGGCTATATCAACGAAACAGGGGAAATCCTAGATGCTTTTGATCCGAAAAACCCGCTGTTTGAATTGAAGATTGACGAAAGTTACAGCGATATCAAGGCTGATATCATCGATGAGGTGCAACGCTTTGTATTCAAAAACCGTGTAGTTAACGCACGCGATAGGCATACGCTGAAATTCAAAAAAAAAGTCCATCTAAGCGAGGACTTCAAAGCACTGTGGGATAAAATCAAGCACCGCACACGCTATCGCGTTACATTTGATACGGATCAACTGATTGAAAGAGCCGTAAAACGCATCAAGGAACTGGAGAAGATCAAGCCAGTACGCATCGCCATGACGCGGGTGGATGTTGATATTTCTGATGCTGGTGTTAGTACCGACCGGAAGCTGGAAGAAAAGAGCCGTGAAGCTCGTGGTGTGAGAGTGCTGCCAGATCTGCTAGCCTATCTGCAGAAGGAATCTGAGCTTACTCGCCACACGCTGGTAAACATATTAAAGCAATCTGGGCGACTGGCTGATTTTCAGGTTAATCCGCAGCAATTTATGGCACTCACAGCGCGGGAAATATCCAGGGCATTGCATGATCTGATGCTGGAAGGCATCCAGTACGAGAAAATCGCCAACCATTATTGGGAAATGAGCCGCATTGAGGATGAAGCGGAAGGTGAGATCATTCGCTATATGAACAATCTTTACCCTGTGGAGAATCAGGAAAAATGCCTGTTCGACATGGTGGAATACGATTCAGAGGTGGAAAAGCAATTTGCTAAAGACCTCGATAATAATGAATTTGTGCGCCTGTTCGTCAAACTACCCAGCTGGTTTAAGATCGATACGCCCATCGGCCCATATAACCCTGATTGGGCATTCATCACCCACCGTGATGAAAAGCTGTATTTTGTACGCGAAACCAAAAGCACGCTGGACAACCAGGAACGCCGGACGAAGGAAAATCAGAAAATTCTCTGCGGCAAACGCCACTTCGAAACCATTGATGTGGATTATGGCGTAGTAACCAAGCTGGCTGAGGTTAATTTTTAGAGGTGAATGGATGTATATAGGTTCTGTTGTGATTTTTTTAACGGGATGGATTTATTGATTGGCAAACGGA
>CAYSXY010000095.1:0-4389 GCA_964435165.1 uncultured Rickettsiales bacterium | reverse complement strand
GATTTCCATGGCGCCATCTTCTTTAATTTCCGCATGATAAGTGCGACCAAGATCGTAATCTTTCATGAGCAAGTGAGCCTTGCCGTCCGTGCGGATGAGATAAAAACTCTCTGGCTTGTCTGTAAGCAGATAGAGCAATGCCGAGGCCTGCAAAAATGTTGGTGCCTTGTCATCGGGTGCTGAAGTCATCTCTACCTCTTCTGGTGCGTCAACGATGGGTAACCTGACATCTCCCACCCTGATCAGTGAAAATGCGACCGTATCTAAATCGCGTGTGTCAGACAGTGCATGTGCCTGCCGAACATAGTCGGTAAAGCCACCAAAGCGCGATAGATTGTCCGGTTGCTCAAAGACAGGCAGAAATCGGTCTAACCCTGCCTGTTCAAGATAGGTGCGTAATGCTTGCGGGTGCTGGAAGCCAAGCTGCATCGCATCATCTGCATCTTGCTGAATAGTCAGGATAAATGGTTTCTCGGCATCAGAGTCGATGGTGATGATCAGCGCGGCATGTGCACTACCCAGCTCTGTCTCTCCTCCATCATCGGGGCAGATATAGAGTTGGTTGATGCCCAGCATCTGCGCATTGAAATAAGCAGGTGCGGCATCTTCTACTATGGACAGGGTGCGGAGTGACTCGCCATCTGGCGTAGGAGGCCGCCAAGGCGCGCCGTCAGCGGCGTTATTGCGTGTGTCATTCTGGCGTTTTTTCCACATGGCGAGCAACATGTCGGCAATGTCACCCACTGTCTCGGCATTCTCCACCAGCGTTTTGGCAACGCGTAATATCTGGGGCAGATTCTCGGCAAATGCATCAGCGGCAGTCTCTGTGACGTCGGCTTCTACGGCAGCTTCGATACGGAATACTTTGATCGGCAGATCGTCTTTATTCCAGTCCGGCGTCCAGTCTTCACCGGTTTTTAGCGCGCGCGCCGGATCGACCTCAACCGGTTCATCTCCCAGATGATCCGGCCCGTCCATGTGCCTGGCGGTGGTGTTAATGCCGTCGCTTGTAATTTCATAAATATTGCCCTCAGCATCAATGGCCAGATAATGCTGCGTGGCATTGCCTTGCATGCCTTGCTGTGTGGCATCCATCTCAAGCTCAAAGAGGGTATTGACCTCCAATGGCTCCAGCGCATCAATGACGCCTGCTTCGGCCTCTGAAAATTCGAGTGTGTCGAATGGATTGTCAAGAAAGTCCATCGAGTGAAGCAGATGGCCACTCAAATCATATCGCCCGCCGGGCTCCAGCAGCCAATCGGGCAGGTTCCATGGTTCTCCGGTGCTTGCATCGTCCAGATGAAAGCCAAATTCCGTGTCGTCGAGTGGATCATAATTACCCTCTAGCGGGTCGGGCTCCCACTCAAACTCGCTTTCATCGCTAAATGACAGGTCGTCATCATTCCACCAACTGCCGTCATCATACGACGACCCATCGTCGCCATTCCACCAGTCGTCGCCACCATCGTCAAAGATGCCCCAATCAGACATGTTGTGCCCTGTTGTTATCTTTTTCAGCGCTCACAGTATAAGAATTTGTGATGTAAATGCACGTTAAGTAAATATGACAGTACAGTCATGTCTGAGATGTGGTGTGCGCGTAAGATGATAGGAAGCTATGCGTGCCGTCGCGTTTGCTTTGCTGGTTGCAATAATGCGTTCCAATGGGGCAATTGAATCGGAGGAGAGGGGGTCGCTGCGTGTGATCGCGAGTCATCTTCCGCGAGTTTCTGGTTCATCTGACGTAAATATTCACCATCGGCACCAAATTGCGTGTCAAACAAATCGATGATCGCATCGGTGAGGGGGACGCGGTAAAACACGATGAGGTTGCGTGCCAACCGATGTGCAGCTTTTCGCCGGTTTTCATGAATCGCATCAATAGCTGTAGCGGCCAACCCGGCTTTGGTCGCTGGTGCTAACCCACGGGTGACGTAACCAAAATCAGCAGCATGGGAGCTTTCGATGGCCAGCTGTTCCTCCGGCTGGCTCATATCAATCATACTGTCGAGGGCATCTGCTATTTCCATCGCCGTTTGTTTCAATGACGCATTGGAGTGGATGGCTGTGTCATCGGCAAATGCATCGCTGACAATTTGAGAGAGGGTAAGCTTCTGCTTATCGTTGAGAGAAATGCTGCGCTCAATAATATAAAATCCGGCCTGTCGCAAATCGTTTTTTTGCATGGCGAGCGTGAGTTTACTTCCTTGTGCTTGCCATCTTTTTGAATACCGTGCTTCTTCCTTCAGCAACCGCTCTCTTCGGTGGGTGAGCTGCTTGTTCAGACGTATGATTTTGTCATACTGGGCATGGTAATGCTGCCTGCGCTCATCATCTAATTGTGGTGCGGCTTTTTCAATGACCGTAAGGAGTTGCGCTGTTTTATCACTGGCTTCCACGACAACATCAATATCCGTTTCCATATAAAGCTGTTCAGCCATCAGGCGTATCCGGCTGTTACGCCGTCTCAAGGTCATGCGATAGTGATGGCGCGCTTCATCCAACGATTGTTGTGCATGTTCAAATGCATCATCACCTTTAAGCCGTGCGTCCAGTACCGCAATATGCCGATCATTGATGAGCTCGAACGCAAGGGTGAACATGTCGAGTGCATCATGCAATGTCATGAGGTTGTCGTCATTTGCTTCAGAGGCTTGCAAAATACGTTCAATAAACCCCTCGCGCCGCTCAATACCCGCTTTAATGGAGGGACTAATGCCTTTCAATCGCCGGGTCAGAAGATGGTAGGTGAGTGGCGCTTGCGCTTTTAGTTCCGTGAGTGCTTCAACTTCCTGCTTGATATCATGCCATATATCATCGATGCGCGATTGCATGCCTTGTTCGGCAAAGACCTGAGCACGCCTCGCCGCTGAGGTGAGTGTGGCGCTGTCTGTCAGGTCCATTACCGCGGTTTCGATCGCAGATGGCGTGGTGCCGACGCTCTGCAGGATATAATAGGCCGCCATAATACGCCGCTGCTCAGGCTCTAACTGCTGTAGGGTCAGGTCACGGCACATCACCATCCCCTCATGCAAATAATCAATGGCATTGAGTAGCTGTTGTTTTTCTTTGTCTATTTTCGGTTTATAAAAAGCATCATAAGCAATCGATGCAAAGCCAGCCAGCCCGGCAGCAATGAAGGTATAACCCGCAAAATAGATGAAATTTTCAATGGGTGCCTGTTTGCCGAACCCGAGATAGTGGCCGATTTGCAGCGCGATGAAGGTGACTGGCCCTACCGTCCAGGCAAGGTTGAGCATCGTCCAGTGCCAGGACTTGCGCGCAACCGCAGAGGCAATACGCTGCGTCGCTTTATTACCTCGCCGTTCAACATGCGAACGATATTTCTGATTTTCTGCATCGCGATGGTTATCCATGGCTGGTAGCCTATAGTAATCTTCAATCAGCGCAAGCGACACGCTGAATGCGCCTTTTCGGTCAATAAATCCAGTCAAAAGATGGCTGGATTTGCCATTCAGGGTGATGCAGGCTATAGTGAGGCTATTATTAATTTTAGTAAATAAAGTGCGTTTAGCGCAGCACATCTCTATACGTTCTGCAGGACAGAGCATCACGCCATTAGGCGTGGGTGAATGAGTATCCGGACTGCGTGAGCAGGACGGCGAACGAGTTGCGTTCGTAGCCCTGCAGGGAAAACGACCCCGGGTTTACCCGGAGGTATGGATTTTATATGAGTTATCTATCATCAGGCACAATGCCAGCATCTGACAGGGTCATTTCTGATAAATCTGAAACAGAAGTAAAAGCGGCGGCCAGAAAAATTCAGCGTATTCAATGGGGTTCATTATCCGATGGAAATGGAGGCTCCAGCGCCTACATGGCGCGTGTGATACTGCCAGCAGATATTTCTTCCGACACATTTCGTTCGTTTATGGACTATGTCAATACTCCTGTTGAAGATGGCGGGGCAGGGATGGTGGCCGTGCTTGGCAAAGTACGAGCTGGCGAAAGGGTGCGTGAAGCGATTCGCATCACAGGTTTTGGCCCGGATATCGACCATGACGAAGATGTTGCACCCAGATTGAGAAATCTCGTCGCCGACTATCAACAATGGGTGATGAAACAGCGCCCTCAGCCGCAACCCGCTCCGTTTGCTAAACCGGATAGGCTAGCGATTAACGCTATTCGTCTTGAAGAAATGGCCAACGCGCAGGATCGGGTGTTGCAGACGATCCGCGCTTTAGGAGGAAAGGCAACCCAAAATATCACATACGGACAATTGGCGGCGTCCGGCTTTATGCTGGGTTATGGGCATATGCTGTTGGACAGCATCCATAAAAATGACAACGGTCAGATAGAGTTGGATCACTTTCAGTTGGGAGCATCCACCAATTTCATCATGAGCGCGTTGTTCCTTATGCACTATAG
>CAYSXY010000094.1:0-4434 GCA_964435165.1 uncultured Rickettsiales bacterium | reverse complement strand
TCTAAGAGTGTAAAGGGAGAATGTTACAGTTTTGCGATGGGTGTGGTGCTCTGGCTTTTACTATACAGCAACATGGATGTTTCGACTCGCGATGCCTGTCCTGTATGACGATACAAAATCTTACTGTCACTCCTGCGAAGGCAGGAGTCTCTCTATCCACAGCTGTATAGGCGTGATTGAAGCAGAGATCCCCGCCTCTCGCCGTGCAAGCACTGGCGCAGCAGGTCGCGGGGATGACATCTTTATATATTTGTCATTCCGGCGAAAGCCGCCATGCCAGCTGTCTGGATTGCCGGGTCAGGCCCGGCAATGACAATATTCCCGTTATCTTGCGCGGTAAGCTGGATTCGTCGGTTAAACCGGCGAATGACAAGAAAAGCGTTACAGTTACTGGCATTCCGCTGCGAGTGCCTGGCTGTCCCAGCCTAGCGGTTCGCCATTGAGCAGCACCTCGTTATTCTCGATCGTCACGGTGCCAGCGTTGATTAGTGCGCTGCGCGTGCGCTTGTCGCCCGCCAGATGCGGTGCGTAGTCGCTCAAGGGAATTTCCAGATCAATGCGAAAGTTTGACAGATCATATTCATAAGGTGGGGTGATATGTGCTGGCACGAAGGCGATATTATTCGCGCTGCCCTCCATGTCTGCGTCAGGTTGATAGACGATATCGTCACGCGGCACATGGCGGGTGATGTAGCGACAAATGGCATGCCGCACCACTTCCTTACGCACCATCTCGGCTGTCACACTTGGTGGCATGGGCCGATGCTGAGGTTCAACAGAAAGTTGCGCCTGTGCGGGCCACGCCATCGCACACAGAATGCCGATAATCGTAAGATAAGTTAGATGGCTTGTTTGATTTTGCGCATGCATACGCCTATGGTACCGGGCAAGTCGATCTCCTGCAAGACTCCATCCACATGGACATTGCCGTTGCCAATGGCCACATTGCCAATATCCGGCATATTGCCATTGAATTTCAATTCCCGCGCCATTTTGCGCAGCATAATACTGTTGCCTCCGGCCGGGATTGGGTCAGGAATATCTGGCATAATACCTAAATCAGGCATGTCCGGCAGGTTGGGAATGTCAGGTAGTTTGGGAATTTTAATCGCATTGCACACGGCGCGCAGTAGACGTTCCGGGTCTAACTGCCCGGCAATGCGTCCGGTGCCTATATTCGGTATTTCGGCCTGGGCCAATGCGGGGGCTGCAGGAAAGGAGACAGCGATCGACAAAATCAGCGCAGATATCATCATCTGCATCTGGTGACACTGCCGCAATCTCATCGTTGATCACTCCTTGGTTATGTCTGTTTGCATGCGCGCAAACGCCTTTTTACTGATGATAGTATAGCATTTCTACACATTCGGGACAATGTGATGACAGTTTAATGACATTAAACTCTGATTAATAATTGGCAGGAGGCCGGTTATATTAAAGTGATTGCTTCAGTCGTCTGACGCATTCTGCCAGCACTTTTGTTAATTCAATATTCTGCACCACACCATTCACCGCAATGCTGCCCTGATTGATCGTCACATGACCTATGCCATCAATCTGACGGTTCATTTTCATGGTTCGCGCCATTTCGCGCATCGCGATATCATTGCTATTGAGCGCTATATTATGAGTTAATGCGCCACTTTGGCTGATTTCATAACCCACATCCGAGACATGCGACCATATGGGCGCCCGCACCAGTCCCGGAACCATTGGTATTTCAGGAAAATCAAGCACTCCACAGACGGAGGTGACTAATTTTTCAGGATCAATCTGGTCGAATATCTGCGAACCATTATGCGTTTTTGCTGTATTTTCCGATGCAGCCTGCACCGCCACCAACGGTACAACACTAATCAGGAGGGCCAGTGTCAGTTTTTGTATCCATCTGTTGAATAACATCGTGCCATTCTCCCACGCCAAGCAATTGGCGTATCTCCAAATTACTATATAATACTATATATAATACCACAGAACCGATACAAAACGTTAACAAAGACGTTAAAATAATTTTACGCTTAATCTGAGGGTCGGACGGTGCGCCCGGATCATGCCCCGCCTGCTGTTCTTCCGGCACGGCCACGCCAACCGGCAACATCATAAAAAAGATGATCCACCAGATGAGCGAATAGACGACGATGGCGGAGACGATTTCCACGGTTATCAGGCTTGTTCCAGTTCCACCAATGTGCCAAATGCGTCCTTGGGATGCATAAACAGCACCGGTTTGCCGTGAGCACCAATTTTTGGCTCCCCGCCTCCCAGCACGCGCAGCCCTTCGGCTTTCAGCCTGTCACGCGCTGCCATGATATCCGGCACTTCGTAACAGACATGGTGCATGCCACCGGCTGGATTTTTTTGCAAAAAGCCAGCAATTGGCGATGCGTCGCCCAGCGGTTCCAGCAACTCAATCGTACTATTGGGCAAGTGAACAAACACCACGGTCACACCATGCTCAGGCAAGGCCTGCGGCTCCGATACATCTGCCCCCAATATATCGCGATAAAATGCCGTACCGGCATTCAAATCCGGCACGGCAATGGCAACATGGTTTAATTTACCTAACATCAACTGCCTCAGTTAGTTTGATGATTCACGCAAACGCTGGCGCTTTTCTCGCACTCGATCACGCAATGTACGCAGATTCTTGCGCTCCTCATCGGTTAAACTATCGCGCACATCTTCGCGGAAGGGCTGGCGGCTCTCACGGATATCGCGGCGATGTTCTTTCCACTGTTCTTTTTCGGCATCGCTTTTGTTCTGCCATTTTGCCTTACGATCCTCAAATTTTTCTTTTCGCTTTTGTTTATACGCCGCTTTTTCGTCTTCGCTCATCTGTTCCCATTTTTCTTTGCGATGCGACCATTTATCTTTCTTATGCTGCTTATATTTTTCAACCGCACGCGCCTTTTGCTCGTCCGTCATCTGGTCATAATGTTCCATCCGTTTGTCGATACGCTCCATGCGCTTGTCTTTGTCATAAGCTACAGCATGCTGGCTGGTGGCCAGCAACAGTGCAACTGCCAGAAACGCAGTGATTGACAAGAAAGGTTTCATCCGTCATCTCCCCTTAGACATGATTATTAACGCATTAACCCCGATCCGATGCCAGCTTGGCTATGCGCCGATATCCCAAGCAATAAGGGAGGAAACATGGCGCGTCAAATGCAATAGGAGAAGGGTGATATGTCGGATGTAATCCAATCAGTCGCAACCACGACCACTGCCATAAAACTGTCATCTAATCATGATAAATCACAATATCAAAAAATGCGCTTTATCATATGAATAATAACAATAATACACATCATGCCGTTTTTGTCGGACTGGGCCTTTCCGGAGTACGAACCTTCAGTGGATTCGTTGAGGGTGTGTATCAGCATTATCAGCAGTCGCCGGAGCAATTCGCTGTGCGCTTTTCCGCATCACCCTTGCGGCTTACCTTGATTGATGAGACCGGTGAAGTGGGTGGGCTGGCATATAATCGTGACCGCTCACCCATGCCTTTGCTACTACATAACAGCACTCAAACACTGACACCGATTGTGACCTTCCAACGCTGGCTGGCAAAAAATAAAGATCGGGCGCTGGCCTATATGGATGAATTCACGCACGCACCCGATCATGCCTCCTCACCCATGTCAGGCTGGCTGAACCGGCATCGCACACATATAGATGCGATGCATGAACAGCTCGCAGATGATGAAACCGCTCAAACACTGATTGATCGGGCCATTGCCGGTGACTTCCTCACCGCTGAGAATGGTGGCCGTATTTTTGATGCGTTTGCGCAAGACGATGGACAACCGGAGGAATGGCGTTTGATGCGCATCCCGCGCGCCGTCTATGGTCTGTTTTTGCATGATGAACTGGCAGAAGCCATGCGCAAATTGCACGAAATTAACGCAGCATGCCCCGGATGTGTACAGATTGACGCCTGGCAGGGCACGATGGTGAACCCACGGCACCATGCAGACGGCACAGAGCTGGCCTTTGAATTTGCAGATAATATGGCGCAGCGGCTGGAATGGCAGTTTGTCGGTGGCGGCATCGATAAAGACGGCCAGCGTATCATTGGCGCCAGCACAGACCCCATGAAATTTGTCCGTGTTGGCCAACCGGAAGCGCAAGAGACCATCATTGCTGACCAGTTGGCCTTTATGGTCGGCATCCCCACCCCCAAAGAATGGCCCGAAATATTCTCACAGGAGACCGATTGGTGGCGTAGCTACTTTCCTAATATGTACGCCCATACACCGCCCGGTGAATATGGTGCGCACAGCTTTGAGGCATTGAGCCATGCGATTATCGCCAAAGCCGCACAGCAGGAACTTGTTGAGGTCACGGTATTGGGTAATCGTGCCTCCGCGGCCGATTTGTGGGTGTGGATCATGAATGATCCTGCCTTGAGCGAACTGGTCGATAATAAGCAAT
>CAYSXY010000093.1:0-4673 GCA_964435165.1 uncultured Rickettsiales bacterium | reverse complement strand
GATCAAGCTCTAAACGCTTCGCCGCGATTTCTTCATCACAGGAAATGCAATAGCCGTAATCACCGCTTTCGATACGTTTGAAAGCGGCGTCGATCCGTTGCAATTCATCGCGTCGGCGTTCCTCGGCAGCGAGTGCCATTGCTTGCACCTGCATCGCATCCATGCGCGATAATCGCCCAACACTGGCTTGATCCAGTTCCACTGGTTTGGTGGATTCCTTGCTGGATTGCATAAGCACCAGCAATTCGTCGCATTTGGCCTGAAGCAGGTTTTTGAAATGGGCGGTGTCTATCGTCATGAAGCAAATTTATAGCGCGTGCGGTTGGCAAACGCCACCAGCGAAAGCATCACCGGCACTTCGACCAGCACACTGACCACCGTGGCGAGCGCCGCGCCGGAGTTAAGGCCGAATAAGCTGATGGCGACCGCTACGGCCAACTCGAAGAAGTTAGACGTGCCGATCAGTGCGGCGGGTGCAGCGACATTAAACGGCACACGCCACCTATACGCCCAAGCATAAGTGATGAAGAAAATGCCATAGCTTTGAATAATGAGCGGCACGGCTATCAGCGCGATGACCAGTGGCTTATCCAGAATCGTCTACGCCTGAAAACCAAACAACAGCACCACCGTTGCCAGCAGTCCGATGATGGAATACGGTTTCACCTTGGCGGTGAAGGACGCGATGCGCTGCTCGTTGCCGGAATCATCCAGCTTGCGGCGGGTAATGTAACCAGCCGCCAACGGAATCAGCACATAAAGGATGGTGGAAAGCAGCAGCGTTTCCCACGGCACGACAATATCAGTCACGCCCAGCAGGAACGCGGCAAGCGGCGCGAAGGCAAAAATCATGATGATGTCGTTGATCGACACCTGCACCAACGTGTAATTGGCATCGCCGCGCACCATCTGGCTCCACACAAACACCATCGCCGTGCAGGGCGCAACACCGAGCAGGATCATCCCGGCGATATATTCCTTGGCGGTTTCTGGTGCGACCAAACCCGCAAACACATACTCGAAAAACAACACGCCGAGTGCGGCCATGGTAAACGGCTTCACCAGCCAGTTGATGACCAGCGTGATGCAGAGTCCTTTTGGCTTGCACCCAACATCTTTAAGGGAGGCAAAATCAACATTCACCATCATCGGGTAGATCATCACCCAGATGAAGACGGCCACTACGAGATTGACGCTGGCATATTCCATACCCGCAAAGGTCTGGAAGATGGACGGCACCGCCACGCCCAGCCCAACACCGGCAGCGATACACAGCGCCACCCACAGGGAAAGATAGCGTTCAAAAAGGCCAAGGGGAGAGGTATTTACTTGAGCCATGAGTGAACCGCCTCGATAGAAGGAATGCCGCCGGAATGCACAATCTTGCCGTCGATTAGGACGGCGGGAGTCGTCATCACGCCATGCTGAATGATTTCCACCTCGTCAGTGATTTTAGTGATGCTGATGGGAACGCCTAGCTCCGCTGCTTCACGCTCGATGCGGTGGATGGTGGATTCGCAGCGCGAACAGCCTTTGCCGAGTACCATAATATCCATGATTAACCTCCAAAAATAATGTTGAACAGATAACCCACACCCACAAAGGAGACAAAAAGGAAACCTGCGAAGAATACCAGCATCTGAACCTTCAGCACTTTGCGAAGGATAAGCATCTCTGGCAGCGAAATCGCCACAATGCTCATGATGAAGGCGAGAATCGTACCGATAGGAACACCCTTATTCAGCAGCACTTCTGCCACGGGAATAATGCCTGTGGCATTTGCATATAGCGGGATTCCCGCGATGACAGCCAGCGGTACGGCGAAGGGATTATCCGCGCCTGCATGTTCCAAAAACCATTCTTTGGGGACATAGCCATGTAGCCCTGCGCCAAGGCCAACGCCGATCAGCACATACAACCACACGCGCTTGATGATGTCTTTGGCTTCGCCGCGAGCATATCGTTCGCGCCATTTCCAGCCGCTGGCTTCTTCGGCGGTGGCAGGGGTTGGCATCTTAATGTCCCAGACATAAGGTTCTACCCAGCGATTTAATTTTAGGGCATCCGTAATACAGCCGCCAAGCACGCCCAGCACCATGCCGGTGGCAACATAAGTAATGGTAAAGGTCATCCCTAATGCTTCGCCTAGCAGCACCACCGCCACTTCATTCACCAAAGGTGAAGTAATCAGAAACGCCATTGTTACGCCAAGCGGAATCCCCGCTGACAGAAAGGCGATGAATAATGGAACCGAGGAGCAGGAGCAGAAAGGTGTAACCGCACCCAGTAATGCAGCCAGTATATAACCCGTAAAACGCGACTTACCTGTAAGCCAAAGCCTTACCTTTTCCGGTGAAACGAACGAGCGCCCAAAGCCGATAAAATAAATCATCACCGCCAGCAGGAAGAAAATCTTGGTGGTATCCTCGATGAAGAAATGCACCGCGTCAGCGAGTTTGGTTTCCTGCGCCAGATTCAAGGCATCGTAGGTGATGACATCGGCAAGTTTAGTAAAGAGTTCGAGCATTACAAACCGCCGATTTCATTGAGTTTCTGGCGGAGTTCTTCTTTATCCATCTTCTCCAGTGGCAGGCGCAGAAAGGCTTTGACGCGCTTCTCAAGTATTGAAAATACACGGTCAAACTCTGCTTCGATTTCAGCTTGTGTACCTTTGAAGTGAGCGGGGTCTGGTACACCCCAATGTGCTTTGATGGGACTGCCGGGGAATAACGGGCAGACTTCGCCAGCAGCGTTGTCGCAGACGGTAATCAGTATGTCGATAGGTTGATCTGTAAACTCATCCCATGACTTGCTGCGATAGCCTTGGTCACTTATGCCATGCCGCTTCAGCGTGGCAAGGCTCATCGGGTGAACCGTGCCGGTCGGGAAACTGCCTGCGCTGAAAGCCAATAGTCGGTCTTTGCCGTGGTGGTGCAACAACCCCTCGGCCATCACGCTGCGGCAGGAATTGCCAGTGCAAAGAACGAGGACGCGCTTCATCAGCAGCACCCGCTTTTGGGAGCGCAGCCAGAAGCGGCTTTGGCAGGCATTTCTTTGGGGGGAATACCGCACGCATCCTGCGCCAGACACGCTGTCTGCTTAGGGGCGAGAATGAAGTCCTTACCATCAAACTCAAGATCGAACTTACCAATCGTATCCTGCTGGTACTCCACTTCGATATTCAAATCCTCGGCATCGCCCAGCACTTTTTTAGAAAGATTAAGGATATGAAGAAACTTTTGCGCGGCAAGGCGGTGGTCATAGTCGCCCGCTTCCCATAGCTGGAAATTGACTACCTTTTCCTTGCGCTCCACGCCGCCGCAGTCAATGAAATGCTTGGTAACCAACCCCACTTCGGTAACATGGAAATGCTGCGGCACAGTCGTTCCTTCCGGCAGCTTGAAATTGACCGCAGGCAATCCTGCAAGGGCTTGCTTCACATCTGATAGCTTCATGATTTTTTCCTTTTAGTTTTTGATTTAGTCGGCGGCTTGCAATCGGCACCACAGTTTTCCTCACGGATACAGCAATTCTCGCGCAGGTAACCCAGCAATCCTTCCATCGCGTCGCAATTCGCGGCGTAGATGATGGAACGGCCTTGCTTGCGCGATGTCACCAGCCCCGCATGGCTCAAATGCGACAGATGAAACGATAGCGTGTTGTGCGGGATGTCGAGCTGGTCGCTCAATGTCCCCGCAGCCGTGCCGCCACGTCCGTATTCGATAAGCAGCTTAAACACACGCAGGCGGGTTTCCTGCGAGAGCGCGGATAATGCGATGATGGCGGCGTCAATGTTCATATGTCCATCATAGTGGACAGGTTAAATATGTCAATATCTATGGACATATTAAAACACCCTTGATTCCACCTGCACATGTCTTATGCAATTAAGGATGAAAAAAGACACTGAAAAAACAACAGCCTTCTACAGCACTCACCTGTTACGCCACCTGCGCCTGACCATCGGCCAGAACATTCACCAACACCGCAGCCAGCAGCGATTGCCGCTTAAGAAACTGGCACGGCTGACGGGGATTTCCGAATCGCTTCTCGATCAGTATGAGCTGGGCAAGGATGAAATTCGGCTGGATGCACTGCTCAAAATTGCCTGCGCGCTGCGTGTGCCGGTGGTGGAGCTGATGCAGGCATGAGCAAGGAAGCCGCTGAAACCCTGCTATTCGAACGCGAGAAACTCTATGAAGAAATATGGGCGGAACCGATGATGCAGGTGGCCAAGCGCTACGGCATCTCTGATGTTGGCCTCGCCAAAATCTGCAAGAAAATGAAAATCCCCAAACCACCGTGCGGCCATTGGGCAAAGCGGTCTTATGGCGTGAAGATGAATCGCTCGCCGCACCCGCCAATATGCACAGGCCATGCGAGCGCTACCGGGTGCCGACGAACCTGAGCAGGCCGAAGGGTGAGGCGCGTTAAAACGCGCCGAATCAAATAGCGACCTTTACGAATAGCCGCTTCGGTCTGCGCTGCCCAGTTTTTGGCATCGGTTTTGCGCTCAAAGGTGGCGGACTGCGAGGGGAATCCCCGAATGCGGATTTTTATCCGATAGGTGGTCTTGCCGTCCGATGTTTTGCGCGCCTCGATGGTTGCCATCATTCATCCCCTACCATGGCGTAAGACTACGATAGCTGGCAAAAGAATCAACGCTCAAATGG
>CAYSXY010000092.1:0-4680 GCA_964435165.1 uncultured Rickettsiales bacterium | reverse complement strand
TGGCGTCTGAACTCCCCACTAATTTCTATACAGAAATTAGTGGGAAAAGCTATAGTTTACGGCCCGGCCCGTAGAGCAATCATCTTTTTAATTTCACCAATTGCTTTGGCAGGGTTCAGCCCTTTCGGGCAGGTTTTGGCGCAATTCATGATGGTGTGACAGCGATACAGGCGAAATGGGTCTTCCAGATTATCCAGCCGTTCACCCGTATGCTCGTCACGGCTATCTACGACCCAGCGATAGGCATGGAGCAGGGCCGCTGGCCCCAGATAGCGGTCGCCATTCCACCAATAGCTCGGGCAACTGGTAGTGCAACAGGCACAGAGAATACATTCGTACGATCCATCAAGCTTGGCGCGGTCTTCCGGCGATTGTAACCTTTCACGACCGGATGGAGGAGGGGTGTCGGCCTGGAGCCAGGGTTCAATCGATTGATATTGCGCATAAAATTGTGTGAGGTCTGGCACCAGATCCTTCACCACCGGCATGTGGGGCAGTGGGTATATCGTTATATCGCCCTTGACTTCGTCAATCGGCTTGGTACAGGCCAAGGTATTGGTGCCATCAATATTCATCGCACAACTACCGCAGATGCCTTCTCGACATGAACGACGAAAAGTAAGAGAGCTGTCGACTTCGCCTTTAATCTTGATCAGCGCATCCAGCACCATCGGGCCGCAGCTATCCAGATCGATATCAAAGCTGTCCATGCGCGGATTGCCTTCACCTTCCGGATCCCAGCGGTAAATCTTAAATCGCCGTGTATTGGTGGGCGAGCTGCCATTAGTGGTTTTAGCGGGATGATATTGCCCTTTTCCAACGCGTGAATTGGCGGGTAGTCGAAATTCAGCCATGGTGTGATACTCCTTTCGCAATATCCATAATGACGTGGCCTAACTCTTAGGGGTAAAATCAGGAATTAGCGCCTGCTGGCGCTGGCGTTTCTCTTCAATTTCAGCAATCGTATATTGCATAAATACATAACGTTCCGGGTTGGAGGGGTGTGTTGTCGTCAAATAAATGGCTTGAGGGTGTATATGCGACATGCGGCGCCATAATCCCGGAGCCTGGCGTGGGTCGTAATCTGACAGCGCCATAATATACAAGCCGACATAATCCGCCTCTCGTTCAAAACTTGGGGAGTAAGCATTTGCACCACCTTGCAAACCGATTTTCGCTAATTGGCCGCCCGTATTCACGCCCATTTGATCGGCGGCTATCTCCGCTAGTATGCCAAGTAATCCTCCGGCCAGTGCATTTTGCTGCTTCGCATTTACATGTCGAAGAATATTATGCGCCATTTCATGTGCCACAATGAAGGCGAGTTCCGCATTATTCTGTGTGAAGGAAACCATTGCCGGACTAATCACCACACGTTTTCCATCGGCATAGGCATTCAGGCTTGCTGCTTTTTTCGGGTCCGGTTCAAGCAACACATCGAACGAGCAATTCGCTGCTGTGACATCGATATGTGGACATAACTGCAGCGACGCAGCGGCAATGTGGCGCTCAACTTCATCCAAACGCCTTTGCAGAGCAGGGATATCATAAGAGGTGGGTAATGAATTTTCAGGTGCAGTCTGTTGCTTGACGCGGCTATGCTGATATTGTTTTTCCTGCTCGATGGATGCGCGATCAAGTAATGGGGTGCGAGCCGTCGGCTTTGCACACGCAGCGACGAGAAATAGGCAACACAACAGAGACGGAAGTAACAGCCGATGCATCAATAGACCCGCGCTTTGGGAGGAATCGGTTTCACTTCATTACTCAGTGTGTTCAGGTGAACTGGCCGATAATCAATATTCACCTTTCCTTTCTCATCCATCCAGGCCAGCGTATGCTTCATCCAGTTTTCGTCATCACGCTCCTGATGATCTTCCTGCGCATGGGCGCCACGGCTTTCCTTACGATTTTCGGCACTCACCATGGTAAGCATGGCCTGAGAAAGAAGGTTATCAAGCTCCAATGCCTCAATTAAATCGCTGTTCCAAATCAGCCCGCGATCAGAAATACCGATATCTTCGTAACTTTCCCAAACCTCGCGTATCTTGCTGACACCTTCCTCTAAGGATTTATCAGTTCTGAACACGGCGGCATGATGCTGCATGACTTTCTGCATATTCAAACGAATATCGGAAGTTGGGGCCTTGCCTTTTGAATTACGGACATATTCAAGTCGCTGCAGCGTTTTTTCTGTGGTATCAGCCCCGTTAAGTGGTTTATGGGACGTACCGGGTGTGACCACCTCAGCAGCACGTTTTGCCGCTGCCCTGCCAAAAACAACTAAATCCAGCAAGGAATTAGAGCCAAGGCGATTCGCTCCATGCACAGAGACACAAGCTGCTTCACCAATTGCCATCAAGCCTGGCACCACCGCTTCCGGGTTGCCATCTTTTAAGGTCACCACCTCGCCATGATAATTGGTCGGAATGCCGCCCATATTGTAATGGACGGTCGGAAGAACAGGAATCGGCTCGCGGGTGACATCAACACCGGCAAAAATTTTCGCGGTCTCGGCGATCCCTGGAAGTCGCTTATGAATAATATCGGCATCAAGATGGTCAAGATGCAGAAAAATATGGTCATTGTTCGGCCCAACGCCACGCCCTTCGTTTATCTCAATGGTCATTGAACGTGACACCACATCGCGCGAGGCAAGGTCTTTCGCGCTGGGTGCATAGCGCTCCATGAAACGCTCACCTTCACTATTTACTAAATAGCCGCCTTCACCGCGCACACCTTCCGTAATGAGGCACCCTGCGCCATAAACGCCGGTGGGGTGAAACTGAACAAATTCCATATCCTGCAGTGGCAGGCCAGCACGCACCACCATGGCATTACCGTCTCCCGTACAGGTGTGTGCCGAGGTACAGGAGAAGTAAGCACGCCCATAGCCGCCTGTAGCTAGCACGACCATTTGCGCACGAAAACGGTGAATAGTGCCATCTTCCAAACACATGGCAACAACACCACGACAGACACCTTCATCATCCATCAGCAAATCAAGAGCAAAATACTCGATGAAGAAATTCGCATGGTGCTTGAGCGCTTGCGTGTAGAGCGTGTGCAATATGGCATGGCCGGTACGATCAGCCGCTGCGCAGGTGCGCTGTGCCGGAGGGCCTTCACCAAACTTTGTCGTCATCCCACCAAATGGGCGTTGATAAATGCGACCATCTTCTGTACGTGAAAAAGGAACGCCATAATGCTCCAGTTCGATCACTGATTCCACAGCGTTACGGCACATATATTCAATCGCATCCTGATCGCCAAGCCAGTCTGACCCCTTAATCGTATCATACATATGCCAGCGCCAGTCATCCTCTCCCATATTACCGAGCGCCGCGCTGATGCCGCCTTGCGCTGCAACCGTGTGACTACGCGTCGGAAACACCTTACTGATGCAGGCTGTTGATAAGCCTTCTGCCGCCATGCCAAAAGTGGCGCGCAATCCGGCCCCGCCCGCACCAACGACAACAACATCATATTCATGCTCAATAATCTTATAGGAATGGGCCATTCATCCTATCTCCTTATATAAATGGCAGGTTACGCGCTTCTTCACAGTCCAAAATGCAGGCGCATCACGGCAAATAAACACATCGCCGCCGCCAGAATGCCAATCAATTTCAAACCAATAATCATTGTGACCTGCATTGCCTTACAGCCAACATAGTCTTCAACAACGACGCGCAAACCTTGCACCGCATGATAAAACAACGCCGAAGTTAAAAGCACGGTGCCCAATGCATTGACAGGGGAAGCAAGCCAGATGATCAATCCACTGTGGATGTTCTCGCCAAACGCGCCTTGTGTGAGTGACAACATTGCCCAGACAAACCAGAGGATGAGCGGGACAAGCGCCACAGCGCTGATTCGCTGTGCCCACCAATGGTGCGCACCTTCATGAGCGGAGCCTGCACCTCGCACACGGGCCAATGGGGTCAAAATACTCATTATTGCCACTCCTTACATTAATGCGCAATACCAGGTGAACACCGTCAGCAGGCTCGCACTGATAAGCACCAGAATGCCACTACGCGTGACGGTCTGTAGTTCATAACCATAACCCGCATCCCAGAATAGATGTCGTATCCCATTCGACAGATGGTAGAAGAGTGAAAAACTCCAGCCCATCAATAACACGATGCCAAAAATGCCGCCAAAAAAGTCACTGAGTGTTTGAAATAACAACACATCATACGCGGCCGCCCAGAGCCAGAGTGCTAAGAGCATGGCGCCACCCGCATTCGCAACACCCGTTGCACGATGCATGATGGAAAGTACGGAAGTAATTTGTGGCCGGTAAATCGATAAATGTGGGGATAAGGGGCGCGGACGACTAGCGCCACTAGCTGGGGATTGTGTCATTTCATCTCTCCACAATCAGTGCAACCCTGGCTGCTATTGTAATCGTGAGCCAGCACTACATTCATGATAAACTGCGATAACATTGCCTTCCTTCTACTCCTTCGCGCGATGAATACCAGACATTTCTCACCGCAATCATCAACAACCTGTAAAAGCATTACTTTAGAATGTTTCTAAGGTAATAGATTCAGTGGCAAAAATCAAGCGTTCTGCTTTCTTATGCCGCGTTCTAGGGAAGGAACATTAACAACTCACTAAGAGCCTGTTTAAAGTCTTTTAACGATTTTATTGTTTTAAGAGGGCATTTAG
>CAYSXY010000091.1:2829-5634 GCA_964435165.1 uncultured Rickettsiales bacterium | reverse complement strand
AAGATTAGTTGTCGGGATTGAACATCAGCCCGATATAATTGAGTGGCACACACTCCATTGTACAACCGCGCCCGAAATATTCATTGGATTGATAGCAGGTGCGCGCATTGAACTGCTGGTCATGATAATCGGAACATTGTGGATCTAACCAGTTGGAGGAGCGAATATCAACACAGCCATTCGCCGCATCATACCCGACAATGACTCCACTCTGACCGCGGAAATATTCATCTGATGCAAAGACGGCAATCGTATGACCCGGCTCTATATCATCAAAAATGTCGGAATCTTCATCAAACCAGGTGCGGCCATCAAGATCATTCACAATACGCTCATTATACTCTTCTGGTGGCGTCCCTGGAGTGGATGCACAATCCGTTGGATCAGTAATATGACAATATTCGCGATCGGCCTCCCAGATTGAGCGATCTCGCATCCAGCTTGCGTCACCATCCAGTTCAGACAGCCACTCAATCGGTGTTTTTTCCAGCATGTAACGCATCCAATCGAGCGCATCACCATTTACCGCCGGATCAAAGATTTCTTTGTTGCGATAGAGATAATCCGCCACAAAATCATTACTATAACCCGCGTCGCGGAAATCACTCAGGCTTGGATCCTGGCAGCTGACATTATCCGGCACATCATCCGGGCATGCATGGAACGGATGAGTCATGTCCACCGTCTTACGCATATAGCCTTCACCATCGCAATAGAACTGGCAGTCTTCCGGTGTTTCTTCACAATCGCAAGTGGCAGCACTCGTGCAACAGCGGCGTGAATTGGACATGATGCAGCGCTGCAGCCCGAGGCATCGTTGAACGATATATTCCGGCTGAGACGCCCCATCTGGATACAACCCGCAAGGATCGATAAATTCGTCATCGATAATCTGCTCTTCATCACCAGTATCGTCATCGACTTCTGTCGGCGTCTCGTGCCGGGAATTCGGGAAGTTGTCGATATCTAACGTATCCGGCGGGGGAGCAATGCCTGAATCATCCGCCGGATCAGCCGACACATCCTGCCAATAGGTAATATCATCAATCGTAAAGAAATTGGACGCGTTCGGATTGCTAAACTCAATCGTGCAGCTGTAGTCAACGACATCTGGGTCCGTCCAGGTATCAATTATCTCCCACCAGTTTGCCAGCAAATCGGCATTGGGCTCAGAAGCATAAGGGGGCACACGGCCACACACATCCGGCTCTACAGTCCCAGGCCCACCGGTCCCGCCACCTGTGCTACAGCCGGGCGTGCCCGGCACCGGCACACAGCCGCTACCACCACTACCTCCGCTGCCACCACTACCGCTGCCGCCGCCAGACCAAATCGTGTCGTCAAAAATAGCAGGCTCGTAGGACCCACCCGTCACGGTATTATCAATTGTGTTGATCGGGAAATAGCCCGGGTTGCCGTAAACTTCATTCGGCGTTGCCACCGTCGAGAAAACACGGCTGGCCACTTTCACCCCGCCAGTATCCGGATCAGGGCGCAATTCAATCGGCGGGTCACAGCCTGCTTCACGATCCTGCTCGGCTAGTGGGAAGTAAAACCCTTCTTCCTCTTCATAATCAGTGATGGACACACCATTCATATCGTCATTACAGACGCTCGCCCCAAGATAACCATTACGTCTCAAGTCAAGGCGCGGATCGTACACCTTCACCGGAGAGCCATCCGGGTTCAGCGCCGGGTCGGCATAGCTTTGCGTCCACAGCGGCTCCCAGCAAATGGTCAGGGCCGGATCATCACAGCGCATATCCGGATTGAGCAATTGCATATCACGGCCATAAAGCGGGCCGGAACTGGCAACCACATCCAGCAGACTGGCGCGCTGTTTATAGAGCGTGCGCCGCGTCTTAATACCCCATGTATCCGTATTCATGCACTGATCCGGGAATTTTCCGTAATTATATTCTTCTACAACCACATAGGGGTTCAGCGCCGTACCACCCGGACACTGGCACTGATCACTTGAACTGACGGTCAAATAACGCGGCGTCGGGTTGCTGCCACAACGGCGCGCGCATTCGGCATTGGTGTGCGCTTTCACGACATAAGCCACATGCGGCAACCGCTCCTGCCCCACTACATCAATATCCCAAATTAAGATATCACCCGGCAAGGCCGCATCCATGCTGGCTTTGAACGAGGATTCAACGGTCGCAAAATCACCATAGGCATAGGGGAAACGATAATTGATTCCAGTAGCTCTAGGCTTTTGTGGATCACTGATATAGCCTCGCCAGCTAAGCGGCCAGTATTTCACATTGCGCCGTGAGGTGGGCGCGCCCGGCGCGTCGGTGAATTCTTTATTCAGCAACTCGGCGCCGGCTTTTTGCAGCACAAATTCTTCCGCCGATCCCTGCTTAAAGGTCGCTTCATATTCGCAAATACAGCGCACATGGAAGAAGGCAAAACATCGTGCCTGATAGAGAATCATCTCTTCCCAGCCCCCAAATTTGCAATTTTTTCGCAGCGCCTGCGGGCCTGGGCCAAGCAATGCATCATTATGGCCATTACAATGCGCCATGCCGTCATCTTCCCACCACATCATGTAAGGCTGTTTGGAAGCCCATTGCTGATCACGACCAATTTCCATCTCTTCGCCGCCGACTTGCGCCAGCAGATTATAATAAACATTCGGCCGCATTGTGAAATTCTCGTCAAAATGATAGGAAATCCGGTTATTCACCGCGTTACAGTCACACAGATTGTTATAACAACATGCAGAGCCTGATCCTCCGGCGCAGAGGAATGGATCGGCATTATAAGCACCTAAGCCTACAGTATCATTAAAAT
>CAYSXY010000091.1:0-2729 GCA_964435165.1 uncultured Rickettsiales bacterium | reverse complement strand
GCGCAGAGGAATGGATCGGCATTATAAGCACCTAAGCCTACAGTATCATTAAAATTAGGCCCAGCAGCACAGGTAAGGGGAAGTTCAGACATTTCATTATAGGAATCACACACACTGGGGAAATGCGGCCCATAACGCCGGTTTGGCGGGCATTCCTGATTGGCATAATCCTGCCGTTTAAATCCTTGCCCGGCATTGGCCCCCTGGCCTGGAATACCATACACATCCCAGCCCGGAATCGTCTCAGGGTCCCACCGATCTCCCACATCACGGTCATAACCGGAATAAGCATTATTCAACTGACGTATTTTCAACATATTATCCATAATCACCGGGTTCTGCAAACGTCGGCAACATTGCTCATGCGTTGAGCAGGAGGGACAATCACACGGGCAGGACTGCTGAATGGTCGGCGAACATAAGGAAGGTGATGGGAAGGGTTGACCACACATGGGCCAGCTTGGATTGTTACATTCATAACGAATACCCGGCAGCACCTGGCACGATTCACAATGCATAAAGCTGCTAAAGGGCGAACCGGGATCGGTACCGGATCTGCGTAGCTCGCCATCACAGAGCAAATCATCATACATGGGCATCACCTGGTTATTTTCATCCCAGCAAACGCGATACATGGTACAACTTTGCTCATCCCCACCACCATCATTGGTCGCCTGATCGATCACCCCACCATCAATACATTTATTATCCGTGCCGGCATTAATCGGCATGTAATAATTCGTATAAAAACGATGACGCGGCGCGAAGGGATGTTCAGGGTTGTAAATACGCTCATATTCATAGAGCGGATCAAACTTGGTGTTCACCGCCAGGCATTCATTTTTGTTATAATCAGAGACTTCCATCTCACCGCACCAATCCTCCGTCACACCCGGCAACATAAAAGGGCGATCCTGCATAGGAAAGTTCGTATGGCCATAAATTGGCTGCGTGCGATGCAGATTGATATGACGCTCCATACATAAATCCAGGAACAACACCTTGTTGTAACGAGCACTGGCTCCTGGCGTTGGCTGCATAATCCCATCACAGCCTACCCGTTGATAATCATCATAATAGGACGAGTCATTAAGCGCGATATTACGGCAGGCATGCCGACTCATCACAATATTGTTGCGCGTCAACCGCTCAGCATCAATACCATTAATCTGAGCATGAATCGCCGTCATTGCCGCCCGGAAGGAATCACCATCGGTCACGGTTTGTAAAAGTTGCGGAATCGTCAGGCGCACCCCATCACGCATCATGTCGATATTTTCCTGAATCCCGCTGAGCGCCGTAATGCCATCCACATGACGCAGCTCCAGACATTCCGGCAAATAATAATAGAAAAACACTTCCGGATGTGGGTTGGAATCATATGGTGTCTCTCGATGAACAAAATAACCATCCGCAGGGCCAATCCCCACCGGCGCCCCGGTTTCCACATCAGCATCGTAAAAGCGTAATTTATTGGTCTTTTTGGTTTGCATGCAGGACGCGCCAGGCGCTCCGCCAAACGGCTTGGCCCCCACAATCGGGTCGGCACAATGGGTGAAGGTATGGCTGTTATTATGGCACTGCACCGGGTCCGGACATTGCATGTCGCAATCATCCGCTGCCACACCGGAGCCCACCACCGTCATCGGATCAACGAAACCATGCTCGGCTAAGGCCGAGCTACAGAAAAAGCTGTAATGAAACGTATTGCCATAACCACCAGACCCACTGCGGGTAATACACTCGTCATTCGATATGCGATGCGCACCATCAACGTAGGAATTACTACCATTAAGAAAGCCTGCAGAGCCTCTCATCAACACTTCGCAATCAGGCCCACAACAGGTTTCAAAGTGCAAATGCGGTGCAAAACTTACTGCATTTGAAATAGTACCAATTGTATCTCCCGTTTCCACCATATCGCCAGTATTGACGGTCTTTACAATATGCGCATAGCGAAACAGGCAACCATGCTCCTCACCGCCAGACGTACAGCTGGCGGTAGGCCCGCCGCCACCTCCCGGTCGGAGAATAACAATATCGCCAACTCCCGCCCCGCCATTATCTAAGGCATAAATAACCTCACCGGATGTCACAGCATAGACATTCGTACCGACAAAATCCGTCCCCCGATGATAGGAGCCAATCCCGTCAGGCCAGGCATAAACCCCACTTTCAGTACATTTATTTGGATCATTCCCTGTGATCGCACTTAAATTACAACCGCTATATAGCTGAAATGGAAAAGATACCGCACACCCATCCACCGGGCAGGTCATGCCACAGCCGTTGGATGATTGCGCGAAACTCTGAGAAGGCAACAGCGACGCCATACTAAAAAAGAAAAAACAATAGAATATCGCCAAGATATGACGAGAAGTCACAACATGAGCAGGAAAGCTAGAAATATGACGCATATTCGGCATGTACGGTCCTATGCCATAGTAACAGTGTTACACATTCTCTCAGTATAAAGCGCAATAATTGCTATTTTATGACAGTTTTTATAGAACGCCACACCTGAATAATCCGTTAACCCTGTGATTATCAGCCAAACCGATGCACTCAGGTCACATAACCACAATTGCCACCACCTGACGACCCGCACTGCCTATTGCTTTTTCAAATAATCTTGATAAGACAAATCGCCTCAACCGTGGCGGAGTAGCTCAGGTGGTTAGAGCAGCGGAATCATAATCCGCGTGTCGGGGGTTCGAGTCCCTCCTCCG
>CAYSXY010000090.1:0-5638 GCA_964435165.1 uncultured Rickettsiales bacterium | reverse complement strand
CTCAAATTATGGATTAAACTGTACAATCAAAATTAACTTCTATGCCAGCCCCTAAAACAAATGAATGGTGGTGAGGCAATTCAACATGTTGGTCACTCGCTTGGTGGTGCGCTGGCAGGCATGATTGTGGCGCATGATAAAACAGAGCAAGACACCGCTCTGGCATTTGACAATCCGCCATTAGGACTCATCGCTGAACGTCAGGGCTATTCAGATGCCATGAAAGAACGCTTAGCCGAGCAGTTTTATCGTATCGTGCCGGTGACAGAGAAAGGTGACCCCAGCATTGTGGGTGCCGGGGCGCAAGCAGCAAGCATGGGTAACACCAAATTTCTGGTGTTCGATACCGGCGTTGCTGAGAGCTATGATGCATTTATTGAGCAAGGTGGTCGGGTCGCACTCAATGCGCGCTTTATCAATGCCCCATCTGAAAATGTGCAAAAATTGCAGGAATCGCCTCAAGTTGGCATTGCTATAGGAAGTGTCAGTTTAATTTCCCGCATTACCGGCGGGCAGGTAGGCTCAGGTTATCCGGGGGCTAGTATTGCCTTGCACCGGCTGGATGCCATGGCTGCTGCCAACGATGCCGGCCAAGGCATCAACGGTCAACAGTTTGAAGCACGCTTTGGTGAGCCGTCAAATACCCGCACTGAAGCATTTGAGAAATATCTCGGCGGAGATGGGGCTCACAATTACTGGCAGCAAATGAAAGAAGCCTGTGGCTGCGATAATGGCTTTAAGCAAACCATGTTTGATGCATTCCGTGGGTTAGATCGCGCCTTTATGCAATTTGTCAATCTGGCCAAATGGCCGACAGAACAAATGTCAAAAGCAGTCACGTCTGTCGCTAATTTATTCCGCGGATCAGACGAACAATCACGCCAGGCCAATAATTGGCTCATGGGCGGCACGTTGTTAGGCGCAATTGTCCAGGGAGCAGGTTTACGACATCCCACTACTCCTGATACAGTTGAGTCGCAATTAAATGAAGTTCAAAACCGCGTCGACCCAGACACGGCGCGCAACTCCATCGCCAACTGGCTCGCAAGCTCCGTCGGCTTTGGCCCGGACATTGCGCAGCAGCATCGCGGCTAATCAACTCACTGAGAACGCTCCATCACAATATCCGCGGCCGGAATATTCTGCTCACGTAAGAAGGTGAGCAAGCTCAGTAATCGTTCCACCGCCACCTGCTTATCGCAGAACACCAGCACCCCTCGGGTCGATATATCCTCTATGCGCCTTACCTGATCCGCTATCGCATCAAAAGACGCAAAGGGGCGATCATCCAGTTTCCAGCCATCGGCAGAAATGCTGATACGCACCTGATCGTGATCTTCCACCGGCGCTGTCATTGCATGGGCATCTTCAGGAAGCGTAATGTCAAATTCAAACAGGGTGGCACTGGCCGTGAGCAGCAGGAAAATGATCAGCATAAACATCACATCGATCAGCGGTGTCAAATCCGGCAGTAGGTCTGCCAGAATCCCGTCACGCCGAACTGTATGGCTGGCCTGAATCATGCTGCTTCCTGCAGAGGAGTGGATGCACTAAGCTGCACCCCTTCCAATGCCAGAGAATGCTGATTCAACACTCGCTCGATGCGGCTGATGCGCTTCTGCCCCAGCCGCGCAAACAAAAAGGCGGCCACCAGGCAGGGCAGGGCGATGGACAATCCCAGTGCCGTGGTCAGCATGGCAACCCACAAGCCATCGGCAATCAGGGCAGGGGTGACCGGCCCCGTATGCAGTGAAATGACGGTAAAGGCATCGATAATACCCAGCACCGTACCAAGCAGCCCCACCATCGGGCTAATCACCGCGATGAACCGCAACCATTGCACACCAAACAGGTAAGGCTGCGTCACATCATGCAGCATCACACTCGCCAACTCATCGCGTATGGCTTTGGGCTGATCGACATGAGCATCCAACGATGCAACGATGAGCTGAACGGCCTCACTGTTGTGTGGGGCGGGCTGTCGCATAAAAAAAAGGCTGCGCTCAATGATGAGCGTCAGTGCCGCCAGTGACAGTATCACCAGGGGATACATTAACGGCCCGGTTGCGTGTAACCACTCCATCAGGATTCCTTCAACACAAAACTCACCGGCACTTCTACCCAACTGGTGACGGGCCGTCCATGACGTAATGCCGGACGAAATTCCCATTTCCACACCGCATCTAATGCCGCCCGGTCTAACAAAGCATAACGAGACGATTGCCAGAGCGTCAGCTCCTTCGTACGACCATCTGCCGTTACTAACGCGCGAAGCACCACCACCCCTTCCTGGCCGAGGCGAATCGCCCGGGAAGGGTAGGTGGGCGGTGTGCGCTTGCCCACATACTCGGCACCGGTCACCACCGGAATGGTGGATTCGGTCGATACCTCGCTTGATAAGGATGGTGAGAGCGGAGTTAAGGCTTCCGTAGCCATCACAGGCGATGGCATGACGGGTTTGACTTCAGCCTGTGTCGGCGGTTGAGATACACGCGGTTTAGCAGCTGCTTCCATGGTTGGCATCTGTGATTCCGGACGTGCCTTAGGTTTAGGTTGCTCTGGTGGTTCTGCCTCGGAAGGTTCTTTATCAGCCGATTCGGTCGGTTGTTGTCTGACCACCGCAACACTCACCGCCATGGTTTGCTGCCCATGAGCAAAACTCAACGGCTCAACCATTGCTACCGCAGGCACCAACATCAGAGCCAGTAATCCAACCCCGTGCAGTACACAGGCTGCAACCGCTGCAAAGGCAAGTCGTGAAACGCCTGAACGTGAACGAAACTGCTGGTGGAATGGATAAGTGAAACGGTGAGCCATATCTACAATCATTATGTTGTCCCTGCTTTACCTCAGCTAATCGCAAAAAACAAATAATAATGAGAATCATTATTGACATCGCACCAAGATGAGAGTAGGCGCTGGGTAAATTGATAATTATTCTCATTTTCAGTCATTCGACTGATATGCTGCTCCGCAGCATCGCACCATAGGAGCCTTCATATGCGTTTATTCCCCATTCTCTCTGCCGCTGCCATTGGTTGCATCACCACAGCACTGACTCCTCTCGCTGTATCTGCTGAAGAAGAAACGCCTGATTATCAGGTCACCGTGATGGAAAGTGTCAATGTCATCGGCAATCGGGAGAATATCACCAATATTCCCGGCTCCGCTCATTACCTGGGAGAAGAGGAACTCGACACCTTCATGCATACGGACCCGCTACGCATCATGCGGCAAATCCCCGGGGTGAATATTACGGAAGAAGACGGCTATGGCGGCCGCCCGAATATCGGGATGCGTGGTGGCCGCTCGGAGCGTAGCGCCAACATCACCCTGATGGAAGATGGCGTGTTAATCGCACCGGCACCTTATGCCGCACCGGCAGCCTATTATTTTCCACATATGCAGCGCATGAAAGGGGTGGAAGTACGCAAAGGCTCCAGCACCGTCAAATTTGGCCCACGCACTACCAGCGGCGTACTCAACCTGCTTTCCAGCCCCATTCCGTCGGAAGCAGGGGGTGAGGCCTTCATCGGCTATGGCATGGATAACACCCAGCGTGCCTATATCAATTATGGCCAGAGTTGGGATAATGTCGGCTTTGTCTTTGACCTCACCCATGACGCCACAGACGGCTTCAAAGAACTCGATTTTGGCGGTGATACCGGCTACAGCGTTCAGGATGGCATGGCCAAGCTTCGCTTCAATACCAATCCGGCAGAAGATATTTATCAGGAAGTGACCTTCAAGGTCGGCGCGTATGAGGAAGATTCAGACGAGACCTATCTCGGCCTGACCGAAAGTGACTTCAATGCCAATCCTTATCGTCGCTATGCCTCAACGGGGCTGGACAATCTGGACACCTATCAACGGCAATATCAGATGCGCCACTTTATTGATCCGGGTGATGGCTGGGGCATCACCACCACCCTTTACTACAATGAATTTGCCCGCGACTGGTACAAACTGCAAAATGTGAGTGATGGCAACACTACCAGCAGCCTGAGCAACGCACTGAGCAGCCCCAGTCATTTGGCTATTCTGCGTGCTGATGTTGCCAGCGGTGCGGATGCGCTGACCTATCGCGCCAATAATCGCGAATTCTACGGGGCAGGCATTCAAAGCAATGTGCGAAAGGATTTTACCCTTGGCAACACACGCCACGCGCTGGAATTTGGCATTCGCTATCATGAAGATGAAGAAGACCGCTACCAGCATGAAGACGGCTACAGCATCGATACGAGCGGTAACCTCGTACGAACCTCCAGCGGCACACCGGGCACACAGGCCAACCGCATCAGCAGTGCCGAGGCGATTGCCTTCTTCTTTCAGGATGAAATCACCTACGATCGATGGACCTTTTTGCCGGGCGTTCGCTACGAAAGTATTACCCTGCGCCGTGAGGATTATGGCTCGGCCGACCCTGGTCGCACAGGCGCCAACCTGCAAACCTATGAAAACGATATTGATGTCATCGTCCCCGGCATGGGCGTGGCCTATGAACTGACAAATGACATCACCTTGCTCGCCGGGGTGCATAAAGGATTTGCCCCGCCAGCACCGCCATCCGGCAGCACGCAGCCTGCGCAGGAAGAAGAAAGCATCGCATATGAGGCCGGCCTGCGCTACCACCGCGGCGCATTACGCGGTGAATTGATCGGCTTTTTCAACGATTATGAAAATCTGCTGGGCGCAGAAACGCTATCCTCCGGTTCTGGCACCGGCACCGGTGATCAATTTAATGGCGGCGAAGTGGATGTGATTGGGCTGGAAGCCTCACTGGAATATGACCTTACAGAGCTGTTGCAGACGCGCCTGCGCTTTCCGGTGTCACTGGCCTATACCTTCACCAGGGCTGAATTTCAGAGCAGCTTCAGTAGCAGCTTCAGCGAATGGGGCAATGTGCAGGCCGGGGATGAACTCCCTTACATTCCTGAACATCAAATCTATACGGATATCAGCGTCGCAGATGAGAAATGGCGCGCTACCCTTGCCGCACGTTGGGTGAATGAGATGCGCACCACCGCCGGCAGTGGCAACATTCCCGTTGGGGAGGGAACCGATGAATATATCGTGGTTGATCTCAGCGGTGAATATCAGGTGCATGAGAATGCAGCCATCTTCGGCTTAATCGACAATGTGTTTGACGAAGAATATATCGTCAGCCGCCGCCCGATCGGCCCGCGCCCGGGCCGCCCTCTCACTGCTCTGGCCGGGGTGAAACTGACGTTTTAGGCAACATATCCTCCCTCTGCCTTTGGGAGAGAGTAGAGGTGAGGGCATGATAAAGAACGTCCTCCTCTATGCGTAAGGCTGGCTCCTTCGAACCATGCTATTGTCATTCCGGCGTAAGCCGGAATCCTGCCTCAATTACATAATGCTATTTTTGTCATTGCCTGGCCTGACCCGGCAATCCAGATGAAAGCTATGCACCACGCCGGGCCTACTGCCCCGGCTTGGGAGAAGATTAGAGTGAGGGAAAACCGTCATCCCGGACAAAACAGAACTAAACGTCATCCTGAGCAGAACGTAGTGAAGCCGAAGGATCCATGGTGCCGCACAACTCATTCAGGAGTCTAAAGAGAGATGGATGTTTCGACTCGCGATGCTCGCTCAACATGACGGAGATGAAATATCG
>CAYSXY010000089.1:0-5676 GCA_964435165.1 uncultured Rickettsiales bacterium | reverse complement strand
AGCCTAAACTTCTAAGGTTGAACGATTAGCCGCCCCAGCGAATTTCGCCGCGACCGAACAGACCAACTGCAATCCGCTGAACTACTGTCAGCTTGCCGGTTTTGGGGTCTATCTCGACTTTTTCGTCCAAGATCACAGCCGGACCTTGCTTGCGCGGGGTGTTCTTTTTTTGTTCGTTCTTACCAGTCTTCTTGGCCATGAGGATTATCCCTTTCTAATGGCTCACTCGAATAAAAGAAGTTTCGATGCAAAGGTTAACAGAAAATCGTTGCGATTTTATGAATATCGCCATTTGGGAGTCTTACCCCATAAACAATATTGCCTGCGAATCCACTGCCTAAGCCAAGATATGAGTAGTGCCACGGGTAAATGCAGGAACTTAACTTAGCAATAGATACCGGCTTTCGCCGGTATGACATGCAGCTTTGGTCACTTGAGGCGCTCAACGGGTTCGTTAGCCCTCTATGGCGCTGAAATCCGCTAATTGATCCATCAATTCGCGTAGCATGGCCAGCAGCAGCAGGCGGTTTTTACGCAGTTCCGGGTTGTCACTATTGACAGTCACCTTATCAAAAAAAGCATCGAGCGGCGCTTTCAGGCTGCTTAACCCATCCATCGCCGGGATGAATTGTTCGTCTTTGAGCAGTGACTTTTGTTCTTTGCGCAAACGCCGGGTTTGTTCAAACAAGGCGGCTTCTTCCGGCTCCATCAACAGCGAGCTATCGACCCGGCCACTGTAGCGCGTGCCGTCTTTTTTCTCCTCGGCTTTCAGGATATTGCTGGCACGCTTATAGGCCGCCAGCAAGGCCGCCCCATCATCCGTCGCCAAAAAGCGCTTAAGGCTGTCGACACGCAGCATGAGCCGCACCAGATCATCTTCTCCGCCACCGGCAAAAATGGCGGCAATATGGTCATGGCGATAGCCCTGATCTTTGAGCAGCACTTTGAGGCGGTCAACAAAGAAGGCAAGCAATGCCTCGGACGTGTGGCGCAGGCGCGCATCTTTTTTGCGACCTCCTTCATCTTTTTCTTTAAACAATAAAGCCGGGTAGAGCCGCAGCGCTTTGTCGATCAATAACTTTAACGGCACGCGCAGGCCATTTTCACGAATCAACCGGATGACACCTATAGCCGCGCGGCGCAGCGCATATGGATCTTTGGAGCCTGTCGGCGCCTCACCCACGGCAAACAGGCCGGCCAGTGAATCCATCTTATCGGCCATGGCAATCGCGACAGAAACAGGTGCCTGCGGGCAGGCATCGTTTGGCCCTTGCGGCTTATAGTGATCGCGAATCGCATCGGCGACGGCATGGCCTTCGCCCTGCGTCAGAGCATAATAATGGCCGACCACGCCCTGCAATTCCGGAAATTCGCCAACCATTTCCGTCACCAAATCCGCCTTACACAGCCGGGCAGCTTGTTCTACCTCTTTTAATCCTGCATGAGGCACCCAAACGGAGAGAAAGGTGGCGAGCGAACCAATGCGGCGGGTTTTATCCTCCATCGTGCCTAGTTTGGCATGAAACACCATGCTGCCGAGTGCTTGCTGTCGTTCGGTCAGCGGTGTCAGTTGATCCTGTTCCCAGAAAAAAGCAGCGTCGGCCAGCCGGGCGCGCAGCACCCGCTCATTACCGCGGATGATCGCCTCTCCGCCATCGTGCGCCTCAATATTGGCGGCAAAGATAAAATGAGGCAGCAGCGCATCCCCCTCTTTGTCCTTCACGGCGCAATATTTCTGATGGCTGCGCATCGAGGTCATCAACACTTCCGGCGGCAGCGACATGAATTCATCTTCAATCGTGCCACTCAGCACCACCGGCCATTCGACCAGCCCGGCAATTTCGTCCAGCAATGCCGCATCATCCACCAATTGGCCGCCAGCCTTTTCAGCCGACGCATTCGCGTCGGTGTGAATGGTTTGTCTGCGCCGCTCGCGCGAGAGGACTACCTTGCGCTCTTTCAGCACCTCCCGATAATGGGCGGCGGAGGTGACAGCAACCTTCTCCGGCGCCATGAAGCGATGCCCGGCGGTGAGATTATTGGCCGTCAGCGGGCCAAAGGTCACCGGCACCACCGCCCCGTCGAGCAGGCACAAGATGTTCGTGAGCGGCCGAACCCATCGGACCTGATGCTCGCCCCAGCGCATGGATTTCGGCCAGGGGAAATCCGGTAGCATTGTCTCGATCACATCGCGCACGGACTCAGCTGTTGGCCGCCCCTTTTCTTGCACTACGGCAAAATAATAAGAATCCTTGCCTTTTTGACGTGTTTCCAGTTGTGATTCATCTAATCCTGTGGATTTGAGAAAGCCTTGCAGGGCTTTGGCGGGCGCTCCCACTTTGGGCCCGCGTCGTTCGATGGTGCGGTCTGCTTGTTTTTCCGGCAAGCCTTCGACAATAGCAACCAGGCGGCGCGGCGTGGATTCGGTATGAACGGAGGCGAAGGTGAGTTCCCGATCGCGCAGGCCATCCTCCAGCAACCGGCGCAGATCATCCGCCGCGTGTTTTTGCATCCGCGCCGGAATTTCTTCCGACAGCAGTTCCAACAACAGATCAGGCATGGCCACTGACCGGGTTGGAGCGAATGCGGTTCGCCTCATCGAGCAACAATACCGTCGGCGCATGGTGCATCGCTTCTTCCGGTGTCATACGGGCAAAGGCGCAGATAATCACCAGATCGCCCTTAGCCACCAGCCGCGCCGCGGCGCCGTTGATGCCGATAATGCCGGTGCCTTCATCGCCTTCAATGGCGTAGGTGGTAAAACGCGCGCCATTAGTGATGTCATACACATCCACCTGCTCAAACGGCAGAATACCCGATTCTTTCAACAACCCTGCATCAATCGTTACCGACCCTTCATAGTCGAGATCGGTTTGGGTAATCACCGCCTGATGAAGTTTGGCTTTGAGTAAGGTGAGTTCCATAATGTGCTTCTTATCGTGTTCTGTTCTCGCCGCTTACGCATTCATACGGCTTACTGTCTATGTATGCGCATTACGCCGTTGCTTCAAGCCCGGCGCTGTACGTCTCGCAGCAGCGCTTGGCCATCGCACGCACGCGGGCGATGTAAGCGGCGCGCTCTGTCACGCCAATCACGCCGCGCGCATCGAGCAGGTTGAACAGGTGACTGGCCTTGATGCAATGCTCATAGGCCGGTAAGGCCAATTGCTTGGAGAGCAGTGCCGAACATTCTTCCTCCGCATCTTCAAAATGTCGATAGAGCTGGTCGGTATTGGCGGCGTCCAGACTATAGGCCGAATTCTCACGCTCATTACGCAAAAACACCTCGCCATAGGTTACCGGGCCATCCTTCACCAGATTGTCACCGTCGACCCAGATGAGATCATACACATTTTCCACACCTTGAATATACATGGCCAGACGTTCCAGCCCGTAGGTCAACTCGCCGGAGACCGGGCTGCATTCCATACCACCCACCTGCTGAAAATAGGTGAATTGGGTGACTTCCATCCCGTCGCACCAGACCTCCCAGCCAAGGCCCCAGGCCCCTAAGGTTGGGCTTTCCCAGTCATCTTCGACAAAGCGGATATCATGAGCCAGAACATCAATGCCGATGGCGCTTAAGCTGTCGAGATAGAGTTGCTGAAGATTGTCGGGCGAGGGTTTGAGCAGCACCTGAAACTGATAATAATGGCCCAGCCGGTTGGGATTTTCGCCATAGCGCCCATCGGCCGGCCGACGGCAAGGTTGCACATAGGCAGCGCGCCATGCCTCCGGGCCCAGCGAGCGCAACGTTGTCGCCGGGTGAAAGGTGCCCGCCCCCATTTCCATATCATAGGGCTGGATCACCACGCAGCCTTGCTCCGCCCAATAATGCTGGAGCGTTAAAATCAATTGTTGAAAGGAGAGGGGCGAAGATGTCATCGATTCATACGTCAATATGCAAAGCGGGCAGTCTAATCCTGCCTCAGAGGCGGGTCAAGCCCCTCCCCTCCGTAGATCAATGCAAAGTCCCAGCGCACACCATCCCGCTGGCTATTGCACCGAAAGGGCCTCTTCCTATATAGATGCAGTGGAATAACGGGAGAGAATGATGCTGCACAAATCCATTCATATTGTTGCCACCATCTTTTTGGCTGTCACGCTCATCAGTAGCTCACTGACTGTGCATCATGCTCAGGCCCGCTCTGCCCCGGATAGTTTTGCCGATATTGTTGAGAGTTTAACCCCGGCAGTGGTGAATATTTCCACCACGCAGCGCATGCGCCAGCGGATGGGCTTGCCGGATGCCCTGTTCCCACAACTACCCCCGGGCAGTCCGCTGGAGGAATTTCGTGAGTTTTTTGAAAAGTTTCGGCCCTATGACGATGAAATGCAGGTGGAGCGCAAGGCCTACTCCCTGGGCTCGGGTTTCGTCATTAACCCCGAAGGATATATTGTCACCAACAATCATGTGATTGCCGAGGCAGAGGAAATCACCGTCACTTTCAATGACGAAACGGAATTGCCAGCCACGATTATTGGCCGTGATCCCAAAACCGATCTCGCCCTGCTCAAAGTGGAAAGCGATAAGGCATTGCCGCATGTGCGCTTTGGAGACTCCGATGATGTCCGTGTGGGTGACTGGATTATCGCCATCGGCAACCCGTTTGGCCTTGGCGGCAGTGTGACGGCCGGCATCATCTCTGCCCGGGCGCGCGACATTAATGCCGGGCCGTTTGATGATTTTTTGCAGACTGATGCGGCGATCAATACCGGCAATTCCGGTGGCCCGATGTTCAATTTGAAGGGCGAGGTGATTGGTGTGAACACGGCAATTTTCTCCCCCTCTGGCGGTAATATCGGTATCGGCTTTGCCACCCCCTCCGCCATTGCCGAGCCGGTGATTCAGCAAATCCGCGAATATGGACGGGCGCGGCGTGCCTGGCTGGGCGTGAAAATTCAGACTGTCACGGATGATATTGCCGAGAGTGTCGGGCTGGATAGCCCGCGTGGTGCACTGGTGGTAGACGTCACCCCCGGCAGCCCGGCCGAGCAGGGCGGCTTGCAACCCGGCGATGTCATCCTGGAGTTTGACGGCAAGGATGTGACGGAGATGCGCAAATTTCCGCGCATGGTCGCGGAGAGCGACATTGGCACGACAGCGTCCTTACGCATTTGGCGCAGCAACCAGATGGAACGGCTGCGGGTGACACTTGAAGAAGCCGAAGATACCGAACTTGCTGCCATGACGCCGGAGGATGTTGAGACCTATCAAGAGGCGCCGGCCCCGCGCCGCCGCGAAGTGGCCGGGATGCAACTCACCCCGCTCTCGGCTGAATGGCGTGATGAACTTGGCATGCCGGGTGATCAGCCGGGTCTGGTGGTGGAGGAGGTGGCACGCAGCGGCAAGGCTGCCGAGCGCGGCATTCGCCCGGGGGATGTGATTTTGCGCGTCAATGAGCAGGCGATCAACTCCGCCGATGATTTGGAAAATCTGCTGGCCGATGCCAGGCGCGCTGGGCGAAACTTTGCCCTGCTCCGCATCTGGCGCGAGGGGGACACCCATTTCGTCACCCTGCCGACGAATGGGGCAGATTAAAGCACCATCACGCCAACATCTTAAAATATTAAATATTCTGTCATCTTCTGCCGGTAGAATGGGAGGTGATGTTATTGCGTATTCCGAATGGAGCGCATGACAGCGTTTAATTGATCGATGTGCTAAAAATCTAA
>CAYSXY010000088.1:0-5781 GCA_964435165.1 uncultured Rickettsiales bacterium | reverse complement strand
TTATCTTCCTGAGATACCGCGCCCAAAGCCGGTGGCTAGGGCACCGGGCAGGGCCAGCATAAAGCTGGGTTTAGGCGGACTTCGCTTCTGGCAGGCGCGCTACGGCACCCCACCAGGTTTCAGCAGTGACGACACCACGTGCATTCTCAGGCGCGTCTTTCGGGATGACATGAATCAACCCGAGTTGACGCTTTTCAAGGCGATATTCCTTCAACAAGGATGTATCGACTCCCTGTGCAAGGCACATCAATGGTAGCAGTAGCTTCACTAGCCGTGCAGGAATCAACCCACTCAGGAAACTCATCGAGGCATTCACCTCCTTTCAACCGGATTCTCTTCACACATTCATGCAAAGGTTCTCGACACGCACAGAGCCGGCATCTGCATGTCCAGCTCCCAGTCCATTCTATCCTAGCTATAGAATATCGACATAAAAGCCTGTCACTTATGCCATAAATATAAATGATCAGAAAGAAAATTAACGATTCTGCCGTGAAGGCTGACGGAACAAAGTATTCTTTAACATGCAGCTTGTCAGTGGCCGACAGCCTGCCTATGATGCATCCGCATTTAATGCCGTCATCATGATTCAGGAGCCTCCCCCTATGTCCGCCCAGGCTAAAACCGCCCCACATAAAAGCCCGCTATTCAGCACCCCTCTTGCTGTGTCTGACCCGGAATTGCACAAAGCGGTCGATCAGGAATTGCATCGCCAGCAAAACCAGATCGAACTCATTGCGTCGGAAAATATCGCCAGCCGTGCGGTGCTGGAAGCACAAGGCTCCGTCCTGACTAACAAATATGCCGAAGGCTACCCCCATGCCCGTTATTATGGCGGCTGCGAATATGTTGATGTTGCCGAAGAATTAGCGATCGAACGGCTCAAAAAACTCTATGATTGCCGCTATGCCAATGTGCAGCCGCATTCCGGCGCACAGGCCAACACCGCTGTGTTTTATGCCTATCTCAAACCCGGCGATACCATTCTCGGCATGTCGCTGGCAGCAGGCGGGCACTTAACACATGGCGCCAAACCCACCGTCTCCGGCAAATGGTTCAACCCGGTGCAATATGGCGTGCGCGAAGCAGACGGCCTCATTGATTATGACGAAGTGGCCAAACTGGCCGACGAACATAAACCGAAAATGATCATTGCTGGGGCGTCCGCCTATCCGCGTGTCATCGACTGGCAACGCTTTCGTGAAATCGCCGACAGCGTCAATGCCGTGCTGATGGTCGACATGGCGCATTATTCCGGTCTGATCGCCGGAGGAGCCTACCCGTCGCCCCTGCCCCACGCCCATGTCGTCACCTCCACCACGCACAAAACCCTGCGTGGCCCGCGCGGCGGCATGATTCTTTCCAATGAAGAAGACATGGCTAAAAAATTCAACAGCGCCGTCTTCCCCGGCAATCAGGGCGGCCCATTGATGCATGTCATCGCGGCTAAGGCCGTCGCCTTTGGCGAGGCACTGCAACCGGGCTTCAAACGCTACGCGCAGGACGTCATCGACAATGCCCGCGCCATGGCCGCAGCGCTGAAAGAACGCGGCTATGACAGCGTCTCCGGCGGCACAGATTGCCATATGGTGCTGCTCGATATGCGCAAAAAAGGCGTCACGGGCCGCGACGCTGAAATTGCATTGGAACGCGCCGGGCTCACCTGCAACAAAAACGCCATCCCGTTTGACCCGCAACCACCCGCCATCAGCTCCGGCATTCGTCTGGGCTCTCCGGCGGGCACCACACGTGGCTTCAATAGCGACGATTTCACCACAGTCGGCCACCTCATCGCCGATGTTCTGGACGCACTGGCAGAAAATGCTGACGGTGACGAAGCGGTGGAAAACACCGTCAAAGCACAAGTCGAAGCGCTCTGCGCGCGCTACCCGATTTATTAAGCTCTGGCAGCACAGCTACTACCATAAACCGCTTAGAATATAGGCCTCGCCATCTTAAAGCATCTCTGCCTAAGCTTAACCTTGCTCGCTCTTACAGCCTGCCAGTCCGCCGGGCTGTACATTGCCAATCTCGGACTGGATGAAGACAGCTATATCCGGTACCAAAACATTGCCTACGGCTCAGAACCATGGCAATGGCTGGATGCGTATCAGCCAACGGAAGCAAACGCCCCCTCTCCCGTCGTGCTCTTTTTCTATGGCGGCGGTTGGACATCAGGGTCAAAAGATGACTACCGCTTTGCTGCCAACCGCTTAGTCAAGGCAGGCTTTGTCGTTGTCATTCCTGATTATGCCAAATATCCTCCCGCCACCTATCCGGATTTCGTGCAGGATGCCGCCCTGGCCAGCCGCTGGATATACAATCACATCGCGGCATATGGCGGCGATGTTTCCAATGTGCATGTCATGGGCCATTCCGCCGGCGCTCACACCGGCGCCATGCTGGTCAGCAACACAACATTTTTAGATGAGGTTGGCCTAAACCCTTCATTTTTCAACAGCCTTGTCGGGCTTGCTGGCCCCTATAATTTCAATCCCACCAGCCGCAAATATAAAGCCATTTTCGGCCCGCCGGAACAATTCCCGCAGATGAAAGTCTCAAACTTCATTGACGGCAATGAACCACCCATGCTCCTTCTGCACGGCCAGAATGACAGCACCGTCTCCGCTCGCAATATGGAAAGCCTGCGCGATGCCATCATTGAGGCTGGTGGCAGTGTCGACACAAGGCTCTATGCCGACATCAACCACATCACCATCATCGGTATTTTCTCACCAATGCTGACATTCGAACAAACGGTCATTGAGGATACGATCGACTTTTTACGCAGTCATGCAGACTAACCAGCACAACCCGCGTTGATACTCACTCCGGCAGGGGGATAAACTCTTCTTCATCGCCCGGCACGGTGGCAAAGCGCCCGGCTCGCCAATCATCCTTGGCTTGCTCAATGCGCTCCTTGCGGCTGGAGACAAAATTCCACTCAATATAGCGCGGCCCCAGCGATGCTCCGCCAATCAGCGCAATGCGGCTCGGTTTCGCGGCTTCAACCACTGCCTCAGCCCCTTGCTCCATCACCGCCATATGATGCGACGACACAGCGCCGCCACCCACCTCAACCTCACCGGACACCACATACAGCGCCAGCTCCTCAGCCTGCGGCACAGCCAAACGCCCACCTGCCGGTATCTCTGCCTCACAATATAAAATTGGCGAGAAGGTCGGCACCGGCGACGACACACCATAGGCCTCACCCATCATCACCCGCACCGTCACCCCATCATGCACAAAAGCAGGCATAGCATCTGCCGGAATGTGATGAAACGCCGGGTCCATTTCTTCCTGCGCCTCTGGCAAGGCATGCCACAATTGCAAGCCATGCAGCTGGTGGTCGATACCACGCACGGCGTCATTCTCCCGCTCGGAGTGCACAATACCCCTCCCCGCCACCATCAAATTCACCGCCCCGGGTTGAATCGCCTGCACACTACCCAGTGAATCACGATGCAACATTTCCCCTTCAAATAAATAGGTCACCGTCGCCAGGTTGATATGCGGGTGCGGCCGCACATCAATGCCCTTACCTGCGGGAAATACCGCCGGGCCTATATGATCGAAAAAAATCCACGGCCCCACCATGCGCCGCTTGGCACAAGGCAACAACCGCCGCACCGAAAAACCACCCAAATCCTTCTCTCTCGGCGCAATCAACTGGTCAATGGGCATGGCAACTCCTTGTGTCTTAAATCGGTGCCACACAGTAAAGCGATTTTGTGAGGGTGTCTAATTGGGTTTGTGAACAAAACCGTGCATAACTGAGAGGAATATAGAAATAAGCTTCCAAACAATACAAAGTTATAATACCTTACTTTTGAACGTCTAAACATTGCCAAAGAAATGACCAAGCGCAAAAAAATAGATTTAAGTGATTTAAAAAATCCACCTGCTATAGAAGTGGTTTTTGATATTCGTCTGGATGAAGAAGAGGGGTTGTCTGCACAGAACTTTAATATTGCAGAGAAAAATTTTAATGAACGTTTTTCTAAAAAAGATGACATACGCTTTTTCGAAGCTATGGTGGGTGAAAACCAATCTTCTAGTAGGTACGGCATTCATGGAATTGAATATAAAAATGATAATGGTAAAGAGCTTGCAAGGTTCAACCTAGATGGTTTTTCATATCACAGCCTCAAAGATTACCCTCTTTGGGGTAAGTTTTTAAAAAATGCCATTTACACTTGGAAAAAATATAAAAAATGCCGCAACAAGCATGTGATTAAAAGACTTGGTTTGCGCTACATAAATTTAATTAAGATTCCCAAATCTTGTAGCAATCTTAATGACTATTTTGATGTGGATATACAATTCCCTAAATCAGATGTTGGGCAAATAAAGCAATATCAGTATCGTTATGCTTCTGATTTCGGAGATAACTGTGGGGGCGTTATTAACTTTGTACAGCAACCCATTTCTGCGACAGATCAGCATAAAAGTTTTATCTTAGATATTGATATTTATATAGGAGAATTGTCTGACGAGCTAAATGATGCTAAGCTAGAAGGGTATTTTGAAAAAATGAGGAGTATAAAAAACAAAGTTTTTGAAGCTCATTTAACAGATAAAACTTTGGAGAATTTTTTATGACCAGAGAACGAGTAAATCCATATGGCTGGAATGAAGATGGAAACGTAGTTTATCCAAATTTTCAGCAATCGGCTACGGTTAGAGCGTGGAAGGGTAAGGCAATATCAGATTTATGGCTTCTAAAAGAGAATTTATCCGATGATATGCAACTACTTCCTAATGCCATTCCCCATGCAAAAGAGTTTATAGAAAAATTACCTATTCAGATAGAGAAGCCTTCATCTGACATTGAAGATACAGGCAAGGTATTGCTGGAATGGGCAAAAAGAGAGTCATCGGGAAAGATAACAATGTTTTCTGTTCTCTTTGATGGTAACGGTATTCTTTATTCGCTGTTTAAAGAAGGGAAACGTACCGACGACTACGGCCATATGAGTTTCTCCGACAGATCTATTGATAGAATTCTGCCCACCATAAAGCAATATTTCGGAATCATGAACGATGACCGCCGATTTAACGTCCAATGATATACTATCACGGTTTATCGATTCCAACAGTCGTATCAATCGAGCTTTAAGCACACTCAAAACTTCAGCCTTCACTGGAAAGCAACCCCCGGGCGGCTTTTCTGTATTTAAAACCACGGATTTATCAGAGAAAGACATTTGGGATATAGCTTATACATATTATGTAAAGCCAGACTCAGAGAAACCTCTACTTGGCAGGGGTGATCTCGAAGTGAAATACTATCTTGAAGCAAAGCTTGAAATTGAAAAAAGCGAGCCTCCTCCTCGCCATTATAACATTTTCGGCATGCCTGTAGATTCCGCACTAAAAGATGCAGAAGGCCTATCTATGAGACAAAAAATGTCGGCAAATTCAAAATTTATTCCAGTACCCTTAGAAGCTGCGAACACGTAACTCAATGAAAATATGAACAAAACTTTTCGAACAAATTGCTTGAGCTAAGCAGGATTACTTTCGTTCGGCTGATGCCTCCGAAAGTGGCATAATGGTGAGCTAAGCGGGTTGATTCGCCTCGTTTTAACTAGGCTCACCCTGCGGGCGATTCGCGCGTTGCGCTCATCGTCCAATGGCCTTTCGGCACATTGTGAACCTGCGGTTCGATCTGCTACTCCCCATAAATACTAAAGGCGCCTCTATTAGAGGCGCCTTTAGTATTTGGTGGAGCTAAGCGGGATCGAACCGCTGACCTCTTGCATGCCATGCAAGCGC
>CAYSXY010000087.1:0-5818 GCA_964435165.1 uncultured Rickettsiales bacterium | reverse complement strand
TGCTTTAGTCTCATCTCGCCAACATAAATGTTTCAAACATCTATGCCAGCCCCTTGTTTTATTTTAGCAGCAAAGGCCTGTGCTGCCTGCAATTGAGCCGTCGGCTCAGCGCCATTTAATATAGCGGCATCTGCTTCAATATCTTTGCGTTCTTTACGGTCCGTCCCATCATGGATAAGAAATGCTTCGCCAGTCTGCTCATCCTGCACATACCACCCTTTTATAGCCCGATGCAGGGTCTGTATGGGCTGCCAGAACAGTCAGTCCTTCAAATGCCTGCCTAACGACTGATTCTGGGTCATATCCTTTGTCGCTTCCCGCCTCATGCAACGCACTGGCTGCGCGCATCAGTTGTGATTGGCGTTCATCATCTACTGGAAAATCGGTCATTATGGAAAAAATCCGGTTTTATTTTTCATTGGCTAAGAGTCTAGCAAAGAATTGTGACAGAAATATCTCAATATAACCGATCACAATGCCTTATTTTTATACCATTCTTATTCATAATGATAAAAGGGCTTTCTTAATTTTTTAATTGTAATGTCAAATAAATGTCGTTTTTAGGCATTATCCTCTGTGATTATCAAGAATAACATATAAAGGGGAAAATGGATGACTATCGCGCTATCTCATTCAGATGCACCACCTGAGCGTTTGACATATCCTGACTATATCACTGCTCCCGTCAACCTAGCCCCTTCCATTGCGCAGCCTGAAATCAATGCAGTTCATGATCCTGACCGTAGCCTGAGACCTCGTGTCGATGTGGTGCCGGATACAATCTATAATATGCCCTTTGAATTGCCCGAAGGCCTGGGGAAAAAACAGCAAGAGGCGCTGATGATGGGATTGATGGGCATGTTTATGGGGCATGCCGGTGCTATTGTGCGTGGTCTGGATCGATCTGCAGCTCATCAACAATTTGCTATTATGAGAGCCTCGGCATTTGAGATAGACCCATCAACACACCCTGAAATTTTGTCGCCAGGCAGTGATGCATTACAGTCGATGAGCGATAATGACATGCTGACTTCTCAGGCGCTCCGTTCTTCCGGAAGCAGCCAGTATATCTATACGGATGGGCTCTCAGCCGGGCGTCCTGGAGTCGGATATAACCGTAATGCCGATGAAGGCTTACTTCGTATGTTGGATGAAGTGCATAAAATTTTTATGCAAGGCGGAGGTTTTATTGGCACTGAGGCTGATGCCAAAGGCTATGTCTATATTCACGGTTTTGAGAACAATGACATGGCTGATTTTGTGCAGGCATTACTGGAAAATAGTACATCTCCTCCTGCGCTGGTAACGGATGAGGAAGGACGTGCGCGCATCGTCGGGGTGATTCCGGATGGCTATGATGGGGCTGGGGAAGAAGTATCTATCGAAGTCTATACGTCTACCATGAGTGATTTAAGCAAGAATGCGACCATTCAGCCGGAGCGCCCACACCGACTGACAGGCATGGCCGAACGTGAAGAGGGGCTGGAAAGAGTTAGAATTGAACATGGGGTAGAGGTTGAGGCAGGAAAAAAGCATCCCTTCTTATCGCCGGGCACACAGTTACCGTTTGGTTTTGTGGTCAAGCAAGAGCAAGCGCTAAATATGGAAGCTGGTGAAGCACACACAGTGAAGCCTTTGGATCGTATTACGGCGGCCCAATTTGCCTGTTTTGAGTTTGTGCGTCGTAAAGGCTTTATTCCGCATGATCCTGAAACCCAGGTGACCATACGTACCTTGAATATGGGGGGTACACTGAGAGAGCTAGTCACCAATCTTGATGCAGTCAATGCGCAGGCGCGAGTTGATCCTGCACACCGGGCTAATTTGAACTTATCGAATGCTTGGGTAGTGATGTTTCGATTGATGGTCGAAATGGAGGTCAACCCAGCTGAACCATATCGCAATCTGATGATTAAAATCCGTGACAACGTGGCATTTCAAGACCCTGAAGCGGTTGCCAAAGGTGAAGTTCGCCCAGATAAGCCGAATAAGCTTGGTTTCAAAGAAACCATGCATGAGCGGATGCTGACCGCCGTGATTAGCGGATGCATGATTGAGGCATTGTACCCTAATCTCCAGCACTACCCGGCTGTGGCTAAAGCATTGGAGATGAGCCCGGATGATGCGGAGCTTTATGACGATGTGCGCAATAAAGTTGCCCGACCGGCCGAGGCTGTGTTTACCGTGCAGCAATTGATTAAATTCTGGGATATGAAGGCACAGGATGGTTCGGATTTGGTCATTGACGATGATGGTGTGCCGCGTATCACAACACCAGCTATGACAGAAGATGTATGTGCGACCATTTTGGCAACAGCAATGATCTCTGTTGAACAGTCCTTGTTTGATGTGCTTCCATTAACCGTTGCCACTTATGGGCATGAAAATAGCTGGGAGTGTTTACTTCGTTCAGGTGAAGCATTTGAACGACTGGGGTTTGACGTTGGAGACCGCGAGCAATTCGCCGGATTATTGGTAGAACGAACTGGTGATGTGACAGCGTTCTTAGCGATTGAAGAGTTTGATCAGGAAAACGCGACAAGACAAAATACATTGGTTAATCAAATCGATGCTAATGAAAAAGCATTGATCCAACTGCATAACGATACATGCCCATTATCGCCGGTCACCACTGTTGATGATTTGCCGACCGCGATGGAGCCTTTTAATGAATTGGCTGCAGATGTGCAACAAGCACTGCAAAGGTTAGGCATTCATGAAAATACCTATGAGCGTAACCGCAAGGATTATGCTGAGCAAATGGAACGTTTATTAGAGCAGCGCCAGGAGCTGGCAGACATTGAACAGGCGCGGGCAGCATTGTTGGAGGCAAGGCCGCACATAAGCCGTCGTCACCCGGAAAGTGAGGGAGATCTGGCTGCGTTTCGAGAGATGACAGGCATGTCAGTTCTGATTGATGCTATCCGAGAAGGTACATTGCTGGAGCGTTTGCAACAGGAAGACCCAGATATTATCCGTGCTGTGTGCGCCTTAAGAGAAGTCGGTGTTGTTTTGCAGGAGCATTCCGAAATCTCGAGTGCCAAAGCCCGGCAATCGAACGGTGTCGTCGAAGGGTTGGATTTGATTCTTGAGGCATTTTGTCCTCATAAAATGGGAGAGCTAAGTGTCTGCGAGCGTGTCGCTATTGATGCCAGTGAAGAACCCGATTTTGCGGTAGAGGGTTCGGTTAATTTGGCTGATCCCGCCGCTATTGCTGCAAGTAAAATGGCAAAAGATGGTCATTCGGCAGAGCATACTCTTCATTGATTCACAGGAGATAATTCCATGGGCGTGTATTCGAATCTCAGTGACCCATCCATCAAAGAGGATGTCGCCGCAAACCGACATCTTTATGAAGTACGAATGGAAAATGGCACATTATACTTGATGCACATGTTTCCTCAGGAGAAGGAGCGGTTTGAGTATCGTATACGTAACATGTGCGATCCAGCCAGCCTGCCGATTTCCTTGCTGACGGAGGCGTCACCTATTCAGGATCTTTTGCGTCATATGGACGATATTAATGTATTGGAATATGGCACGATGATCGCCTGGAGTGCCGATGGTGCATTAAGCAAGCAAGATAAGCAATCGCTCTATCAAATCTATGGATTGGATATTGTCGCGTCGTCGCACTGAGTGCGCGTCGTCTATAGTGGCTTAGATTCGCCATTATTTCGCATGAAATCCATCACGGCCAGCCTAACCAACTCTTCTGGTAGGCCGGACTCCTGACTCACTTCCTGAACGACGGTTTCAAAATGGCTGGTCCGGGAAAGTGCTTTTAAGCTACCTGGCTCTTGTCTCATTGCAGAATTGCGCAGCAGAATTTCTGATAACTGCCGTGTGGCAATGTCGGTAAATTCTTCAATGACTGCTTTGTCGGCTCCAACAGTGTTTTCGAGGTCAGCTTTGATATCAGCCGCATGCTTTTTCACCTCTGTTCCGTCAGGTAAATCCAATACTGGATAGGCCGTTCCCAAAAAATCAATAATATCAGGCAAGCGTTGTGCCATTAAGCTCATAATGAGAACAAATGACTCGAATTTAGTGATAAATTGTGAATCCAGAGGTGATGTTGCCTCCCCTAATTCTGTCGCCTTTTTAACGAGCCGATGCATTTTGTCCTCAAAACGGTCGAATACTGGTTCAACCACGCCCGTTAGTTTCCGTGCATGCACAGCTAATTGGCGTAATTTATATAAATCAAACGCAACGATGCCATCTTCCGGGGCAATATCATTGAGATGATCTTGAGCAGCAAGGTATGCTTCACATGCTGACAAAAAAGCATGCCACTGAGCGAAATCTGGTGCCGACGATGCCATCAGTCATCCTCCCGTTATTATTCGTTATTTGTGCGCTATTCACGCCGGGAGGCTATTGTTAGTCGTTGCGTGACCAACAATCAACCAAAATAAATTAATAAATTTGAGGGTATTGATATAAAAAGCTCACAGATGGTGCAATGAATATCATCATTGTATAGGGCGATTCTCCTGTCCCGGTGGCTCGTGCCCTGCAGCGTGCTGACCGAGATTATGCACCATAAGATCACGAACTTCTTCTTGAGTATAAAGGGCGGTAGCACCGAGTTGTTGCTCCGCAAGCATCGTTTGTATAATGCTCTCGATGTCTCTGGCGGCATGTTGTGCTGCGGTTACGCACGCCCACATGGCTTGCGTGCCTGGCAGCGGATCATCCGGGCCAATCCAATGCAGTGACCCTGCTGCTGACGGACGCAATTCTCCATCTTCGTTCAGTACAATAGTGCGACGATTCTCATCGAGCCCAACTCCACCGGCATTGAGAAAATAGCGTGTTCCCTCTTCTGTTTCGACAGCGCGCACGCGTTGTCCAAGCGCGTCAATATGATCCGGATGTTGTGCGGCGTATTCGGGGCTAAATTCTACCCAGCGTGGTTCAACTGCATGCTCATCCAGAAGCTGCTGTGTCAGTGGATTTGGATGATTTTCAATGCGTCGTGATTGCCCGACGGCATTGACGACATAATCCAGTTTTAATGCGTCTCCATCAGCCGTTCTAATGACTGCTTTACGTGCATCAGTGTCTGCTTCCATATCATAGCCGTATCCCAACTCTACCACTTCTAGTAGCCCGGCACGCATGAGGGCAGCCACACGTTCGGAACTAGCCAGCGGCAGCGCACCGGATGAATGCGTGTTGACCAGGCTGGCAACATGCTCTTCAAACTGAAGTAAATCCTCGGCCTGCATTGATGCAAAACGTTCCGGCTGACGGAACACCATGATAAATGCATTCACCACGTCCAGGTAGGTTGCATAGTCTTGTGCTTCAGGAGGCAAGCCGTCAAAGTCACCTCTATTTTGGGTTAGGTGATGTTGAATATCATATTCAAACAAAAATAGATCATTGCTTGTATGATCAGCAAAAGCCGGATTGAGTGTACGATAGAACGCCAGAGGGTTCATTATGTCATCGATTGGCCAATTGGAAATATCTCGGTTAGGAAAAGCATGAGCTAACTCATCACGTAGCATCTGTTCCATATCGCCAAAATGCAGGTGTCCCCCATGATCTTCCATGGAGTCCATAATATTCCTATTTCGGATATGTTCTGGGAAATAGCCACTTTGGCCACGTCTTAATCCTGCGGACATACGTCCGCTGCGTGACATGAAATAGATTGTCTCCCCTTCTATTTCGGCCGGGTCGTGCGGCACGAAAGTCAGTCTTCCATCATCACGTCGGTGATATTCTCCTTTTTCTTGCGTCACAGTGTATAGACCATCCACACTGCTTAAATTGGCTCCCAGAAATCCGATAGCATGCATAT
>CAYSXY010000086.1:0-6181 GCA_964435165.1 uncultured Rickettsiales bacterium | reverse complement strand
ATAAAAAATCTAAGTGGCACGCCCGGCAGGACATGCTCGCACAGCATTTGCAATGTTGGCTGCGCGGCAAAGACTAAATTCGCGCGGCGTTATACTTGCGCTCATTAAGCGTATTGTCGAACCTAGGTTCTCGTCCGCTAAGCACAGCAATGTCACCATCGGGCATATGCCCGCTTATGACATTGGCGCGCCGTGGTTGACGCACTTCGAACCCTACCGGAGTTACGACTGGTTGTCATGCGGTTTCCGGAGCAACGCAAGAGGCTGCAAGCGTAAAATCAGGTGCCGCAGAAGGTTTGATAAACACGTTCTTCGGATGCAGGCAAGTGTTTGAATTCACGATATTGCGGCTTGTCCTGATAGGGTTCGGCCAGCACTTCCATCAGTATCTGGAAGAGGGAAAAATCGGCACGCTCCTCTGCCGCTTTCAATGCGGCCTCGACACGATGGTTGCGGGGAATGAAAGCCGGGTTGGTACGCTGCATCAATGCCCATGCTTCCTCCGGTGACTGCTGGTTGCGATCAAGCCGCTGTTGCCAGCGTGCGCACCAAGCGGTGAACGCATTGTCCTGATAGATATCATCTTTCACCATTTGTCCTTCACCGAGATCGCGGAAAGTGTTGGTGTAATCTGCGCTGGTGCGCTGCATCCACTGCAGCAGATCGCCGATGAGTGCGTCATCCTCGTTTTCTTCGGTCAGCAGTCCCAGCTTGCGGCGCATCATGCCAAGCCATTGTTTCTGGAACTGTCCGTTAAAAGCCTGGAGGACGTCTTCTGCCGTGGATACCGCTTTTGTCTGATCCTCATGGATGAGCGGCAATAGCGTCTCCGCAAGCCGCGCCAGATTCCACCCCACAATCGGCGGCTGGTTGGCGTAGGCATAGCGGCCCATCCGGTCGATCGAACTGAAGACCGTGGCTGGATCATACCCATCCATAAAGGCGCAGGGGCCGTAATCGATGGTTTCGCCGGAGATCGCCATATTGTCCGTATTCATCACCCCGTGAATGAAACCGACGCGCAGCCATTCGCACACCAGCGCAATCTGCCTGCCCATCACGCCAAGCAGCAGATCAAGGTAAGGCTGGTCGGATTCGGCCATTTCTGGGAAGTGGCGTTTGATCGTATAATCGGCCAACTGCTGTAAGGCCGCTTTGCCATGTTCCTGGGCCACATATTCAAACGTGCCCACTCGGATATGACTCGATGCCACCCGCGTGAGGATTGCACCGGGTAGCATCGCCTCGCGCATCACCGGCTCGCCGGTAGTCACCACGGCAAGGCTGCGGGTGGTGGGAATGCCAAGGGCATGCATGGCCTCGCTGATGATATATTCACGCAGCATTGGGCCGAGCACGGCCCGCCCGTCACCACGCCGGGCGTAAGGAGTCTGGCCGGAGCCTTTGAGCTGGATATCCATCCGTGCGCCTTGCGGGGTGAGATGCTCACCGAGCAGATGCGCCCGTCCATCACCAAGCATGGTAAAATGCCCGAACTGATGCCCTGCGTAAGCCTGCGCGATCGGCTCGGCACCCTCAGGCAGCAGGTTGCCAGAGAAAAGCTGCGCCAGCTCTTCTTTGGACGATGACTCCAGATGCAGGCCAAGCTCATCGGCGAGTGTTTCGTTCACTACCACCAGCTGCGGATCGGCCACCGCGACCGGAGCCATACGCGTATAAAAATCCTCCGGCAGTTGCAGGAAGCTGTTGTCAAAGTTCCAGCCTATAGATGGTGATTTATTCAAGGATTGCATCCTCCAGATAATAGAACACACCGGTCTCCTCGTTGAAGCGCAGGCTTAATTTTCCTTTGAGCGTCACCGGATCATAGGAAAACTCCACCGGCTTTTTAGCCAAGACTTCAACCACCTGCGAAGGGCCGATATGATAATGAAACGGGCAACTGAGCGGATATGGGCCGATGAGAAAATTTTTCTGCCTTTCCGATTGGTCCAGCGGAAACATGAAGCCCATTAGCGTGACTTCCTTCCCATCGAATTTTTTAATTTCTTCACTGTAGCCAGGTTTTATAAGGCAATAATCAAAGCCTTCCTTATCGGTCGTGCATTCTTCGGTTTCTGTGGTTTTGGCAAACACATCCCACGGGATGGCATCGCCGCTTACCTCCAGCGGCTTCCATTCTCCAATGAGCGCACTGGCCTGCTCATCTGTCATCTCCTGCTCGGAATAGGCTTTCGCCTGTCCGACACTAAGAAAGATGTATAGAATCAGGCACCATGCCGCACATTTACTCCGGTATTTTTTCCGCATCATGAATACTATAAACCAATCCTGTTTCCTTACCATCACCAATGGTAAAAATTCCTTTTAGTAACACCGGTTGCCGCTGGTATGCTATTGCTTCTTCCATCCTAACTTCTACTAAGTTGCCTGCGCCAGCCGGCATACAGAATGGACAGGAGCTGGCACGCGCACTCAGTAAGAAATGGGAATGCTCTTCTCCCTGTTCAATAGGGAAAATGTATCCATATATGGCAATCGGCTTTCCTTCCATTTCCTGAAGCTGTTTAAGTGTTTCAGCATACAGAAAGCTGTCCTTTCTCATAAGTGCTCGATAGCCCTCATCAAACGCTGACCATGGCACGGCCATATCATGCGTTACAGGCTGCGAACGATCCATCATTGACTTGGCCTGATAGCCGATCATCAGCCCCACCAGAATGGCGAAGGCTGGGGTGGCAATATATTTTACAAAACGGCTGTCTTTCTCAAGCATGGGTCAGCGTACTCCGTATATCGGTTTTGTACGCCTCCCACGCCGGGATCAGGCAGGCAAGCAGCGACAACATAAGCAGCACGCCCCATACCAGCCAGATATCGGAGTAAAACAGAAATCCTCGCAAGCCCATTTCCGCGCCCTTGGCGGTGAATTGGCCCATGGCTTCCACCATGCCATGCCCCAGCAGCAGCCCGACCAGGCTACCGATCACGGCAATGGTCATGCCTTCGGTCAGCACCAGCAGCATGATTTTACGCCGTGAGGCACCCAGCGTGCGGAATACGGCCAGATCATAGCGGCGCTCGCGGATGCTGCCCACCAACCCCACCAGCACATTGGCAAGCGCCACGGCGATGAGGAAGCCAGCAAACAGCATGGCGCTGTCGGTGCCGATGCCGATCAGATCGACCAGCCGCGCCATCTCAAAGGCCGGACTTGCAGCCTGCATGGACGTGTTTTGGTTAATATTACGCGGAAATGTCAGGGCAGCGGCACGGCTGCGGTAGGTCACAAGCAAGACGGTGACTTCTCTATCATCATGATGTGCCTCATGCGCGTGATGATCTTCATCATGGGCATCCGCATGATGGTGGTGCTCTTCATGCACATCCCAGGCGCTTTCCAGCGGCGTAATGACGAGTCGGTCCAGCACCGTGCCGGTTGGGTGCAAAATGCCGGTCACCGTATAGGGGTGTTCGGCATGGGTATCGCCACCCGGCACCAGCCCGTGGGAGCCGACGAAATGATCGCCCGGCTTCAGGCCGGATTCTTTGGCGACACGTGCGCCGATCACCGCTTCCATGGATTTTTCCCACAGCTTTCCTTGCGCGAACTGTGCCCCGAAATGCACCAGATAGTCCGGCGTGCTGCCGACAATGCGGAACCCACGGTAGGTATCGCCTAGTGAAATCGGGATCAGCTGCTTCACCTGCGGATGGCGCTTCAGTCGCTCGGCTTCCTCCAGCGGCACATTGCCGGTGGGAATATCCATATGCTGGATACTGGAGAGGATCAGCTGCAGCGGACTGCCTTTCGCACCGATCACCACATCAATACCCGCACCATCGCGGTACAGCCGTTCTTTCATCTGATGCCCGAACAGCAGCAGCCCCGTCATGAGCGCCACACCCAATGCCATGACCAACCCATGCAGCAACGTGTTCGACCATTTGGCGCATAAATAAGCGAAGGCAACCGAAAATACATTCATGACCGGCCTCTGAGTTCCACGATATGTCCTTTTATATGCTCACGCACGCGGTGATCGTGCGTCGCCACGATGAGCGATGTATCGGTCTGTTGCACCTCTTCTTTAAGCAGTTCCATCATTGCATGTGCATGATGATCATCCAGCGAGGAGGTCGGCTCATCACACAGCAGCCATTTAGGTTTACCGACAATGGCGCGTGCCAGCGCCAGTCGCTGTGCTTCCCCCACGCTTAAACTCTCTGCCTTCTGGCTCGCTTTTTCTTTGAGGCCAAGACGCTGTAATACCGTTTCCATATGCGCCGTATCGGGTGTTTTGCCCGGCATACTATAAGCAAGCAATAGATTTTGCCTCACTGTAAGCGGCTTAATCAAATGAAAGGTCTGAAACAAAATACCAATATGCTGGCCACGGAATTGATCCCGCTGGCTTTCGCTAAGGTCATACAGATTGGTGTCATCATAACACACCGTGCCCTGTTCAGGACGCTGAAGCCCGGACAGAATCGATAGTAGCGTGGTTTTACCACTGCCCGAAGGCCCCAGAATCAAACAGGCCTGGCCTGACTTTAATGATAGATTAAATTCTTGCAGAATTGTTTTTCCACCAATGGCAAAATGCAGCTTCTGAACCTCAAGACCCAATTTTCTTGCCATTTTGTTATTCTTGATTATAAAGATTGTTGTTATAATATAACAATTTCTTCTATACAAGAAATATGATAAATAAGCGTGATATGCCAATGATATGCAAGCAACATGATTACTGTCTGGAAACTGCCTTGGAGCAGGCGGAGAAAATCTGTCGGAAAAATGAAGCGCGTTTAACCGAAGTCAGAAAGCACGTGTTGGAATTGATCTGGGCTGGGCATGAGCCTGTGAAAGCGTACGATTTGCTTAATGATCTTCAGAAAAGTGACCCTGCCGCCAAGCCGCCCACCATTTACCGCGCACTTGATTTTCTGCTGGAACAGGGGCTGATTCATAAACTTCATCGCTTGAATGCCTATGTGGGATGCAGCCATCCGCGAGAAAAAAAGCCTTGTTTCTTTCTGATCTGTACTAACTGTAATTCTGTTACAGAAAGTCATGATGAGGCGTATCAAAAACTCATTTCCAAAGTTTCAAGATCTTACCAATTCAGGCCGCAAGCGATGACCTTCGAGATGGAAGGGCTCTGCCAGCAATGCGCCTGATCCTTAAGCGATTATCAGCGTAGCAAGATTGACCAGATATAAAAAACTTGCGCCAATGAACAAATAAGTAGAGATCGATTTTTTATCATCACAAGGCTTGTCGCAGCATCCCACATCTTCATAGCAATTCAGTCTTCGGCTAATCACTTGCGCAGCAAACGTAGCAATCAATATTGCTCCAGATACGACTATCAACTTCTTTTCGATGGCCTCAAACCATTCAATTTCAAGTAAGCTGCCTGATGATATACCCAGTGCGGTGGCAAGGCTGGTTGTGCTCAATAATAGCGGAATGCCACAACAAAATAAATGCATTGCACAACTCATAATAACAAACGAAGGAGCCAGATATTTTAACATAACTACCCCTTTGCCGCGATTAGTGTCATAAATTCAGCCCGCGTGCGCGGGTCTTCACGAAACAGACCAAGCATCCGGCTGGTCACAGTGCTGCTTTCGGATTTATGCACGCCGCGTGTCGTCATGCATTGGTGCGCGGCATCGATAACCACCGCTACGCCCTTTGGCTTGAGGACTTGCTGGATGGTATCGGCAATTTGTGCAGTCATCGTTTCCTGTGTTTGCAACCGCTTAGCATACACATCGACCAGACGTGCCAGCTTGCTGATGCCCACCACGCGCTTATTCGGAATGTACGCCACATGCGCCTTGCCGAGGATCGGCACAATGTGATGCTCGCAATGCGATTCCAGCCGTATATTCTTAATGATAACCATTTCATCATAGCCTTCCACTTCTTCAAAGGTGCGTGCCAAAATCTCTTCCGGGTTCATGAGGTAGCCTTCAAAAAATTCTCGATACGCGTCCACCACGCGCTGTGGCGTATCGACCAATCCTTCCCGGTTGGGGTTATCTCCCGCCCATGCAATGAGCGTCTTGACCGCGTGCATGGCTTGTTCCCGGCTGGGAACCGGATAAGCATCAGGAGTAGATTTGATCTTTGTTGCTTGCTGCATATTTCCTCATCTTGTTGACATTAGAAAATGTTATATTATAACATAACATTTCTAAATCAACA
>CAYSXY010000085.1:0-6248 GCA_964435165.1 uncultured Rickettsiales bacterium | reverse complement strand
CTCCGTTTGCCAATCAATAAATCCATCCCGTTAAAAAAATCACAACAGAACCTATGGAAAAACTGCGAACGAAAACTCAATACATCTTTGCAAATGACTAATCTTGCTTTCGCTGTCTTACTACTAAAAAGACTTTAAACAGACTCTAAGCCACAACAACGCCAACTGAAAGTGTGAACTCCACCGTTGCAAATATGGTCAGGCGAGTCGTTCTTCATCAAAAAACCAAGTGAAGTGAGTACACTGGCAACCTTCAGTCATCCATGCTATAAAAAGAAGGAAATGTTACCGCAACAAATGCATCTTGTGGTGTTGCCAAAATTGACGCACGAGATATAGTATCGCAGCTCGCTTTCAGGCAACGTTTGCAAGAAGGAGTGAGTAACATTAATTGGGGAGGTTGGCAGATGCAGCAAGGGCCCGGTCTGGCTGATAACAGAGCGCATATTATTGTCGTTGGAAATGAAAAAGGCGGATCAGGGAAAACCACCACCTCAATGCACCTGGCGGTGTCTCTTCTGCGCATCGGTTTCCGGGTTGGCACGGTTGATATTGATGCACGTCAGCGCAGTTTTTCGCGCTATCTGGAGAATCGTCGCCAGCATATGCAAAAATTCGGCGTCGAGCTGCCGATGCCGCGTCACGCGGTGGTTAAACGCAGCCCATTTTTAACAATTGAAGATTGCGAAGAGGATGAGAGCAGTCGCTTTCAGGAAGCGATCAACCATCTGGATACAGATAGTGATTTTATCATAGTCGATAGCCCGGGGGCGGATCAATTCATGGCGCGATTGGCCCATGGCATGGCCGATACGGTAATCACGCCTATCAATGATAGTTTTGTCGATCTGGATGTACTGGCGCATATTGATCCTGATTCGCTCGAAATACGCCGCCCCAGTGTCTACAGTGAAATGCTGTGGGAACAAAAACTGATCAAGGCAAAACAGCAACGCGGCCCGATTGATTGGGTGGTGATGCGTAACCGCCTGAGCAATCTTGGAGCACGCAATAAAGAGCGCATGGCCGAAGCGGTGCAATTGCTCTCGCGCCGGATTGGTTTTCGTATTGCACCGGGCTTCAGCGAGCGGGTGATTTATCGCGAATTATTCTTGCAGGGCCTGACAGTCATGGATTTAATTGAAGATAATTTGGCCAATGGCGTCAGCTTGAGCATGTCGCACATCGCTGCGCGAGAAGAAGTGCGTAATTTGCTTAAAGCTCTGGAAATTGAGTCCGTAGACGAAGCATTGCTCCGTAAAGACGAGTTGGAACGTCGTCGCAAAGCAGAACTACGCAAACAGAAGCAGCAGGCAAAAGGAACGGGTGACACATCGTTGCCGCCATCTGAAAATGAGCCGGCTCATGAACTGGAAGCAGAGCAAGTGAATCAGCAGATGGAAGAAACAGTTGAATCTACAGCGTCGCCATCAATAGCAGCATCTACTGAGGAAAATAGCCTATCGGCTGATGAGCAATCGGATGTCGATGAAGTGGAGACGCTAAGCGAAAAAGCACAAACCAGCGAAGCGGATGCTGAGAATGATGAAACATCAGAGAACGACATGACAGACAATGCTGCGCCTGATGCGCCCATTGGGGCTGTAATGGTAGAGCCTGCCAATTCCAACCAAAAAGATACTGTCGGCAAGAGTATCACAGCCATCATGAAAGAAAAAATCATGGTCTGACAAGACGCGCCAGCAGCGTCATAGGGAGATCATAGAATATGCTATGGGAAAACTAACAAAAACCGGCAACACTTCGCCACAGAAATCATCATTATCAAACACGTCATCCGGACAGGACATTGATAGTTTTCTGGAGAAAGCGAATACGCTGAGTCCGATCACCTCACAGGATGGGGCCAAGCTTTCACGCATGATCATCGCGATGGATGCAACCGCCAGTCGCGAGCCAACCTGGCGCATGGCGCAGCGCATCCAAGCATCCATGTTTCAGAAAGCGATGTCGATTGCGCCATTAGCTGTGCAACTGGTCTATTATCGAGGATTTCACGAATGCAAAGCAGGTTCCTGGCTCACCTCAGCCGATGCCCTGGCGACGCTGATGGGCAGGGTGAATTGCCTTGCCGGAGAGACGCAGATCGGCCGGGTATTGACGCATGCCGCCAACACTGCCCGCAAAACGAGCGGTCATGCCCGGCCTCGCGCACTTGTCTTTATTGGCGATGCCTGTGAAGAGCCCGTTGACACACTCGGGCGCAAAGCCGGTGAACTCGGCTTGCTCAATGTACCTGCCTTCATGTTTCAGGAAGGCGCGGATCCCATCGCAGAACGCGCCTTTAAGCAGATTGCGACCCTCACGGGCGGTGCCTATGCCCAATTCAACAGTAACAGCCCCGAGACTCTGCGAGCGTTGCTCACAGCCGTTGCCATCTATAGTGCAGGCGGTAAAAAAGCACTGCTGAGCCATGAGTTACAACACAAAAAAACACCGCTACTGCTCTCATCGCAACTTAAATAAGGCGCTCTTGTTTTAACGTATCTTGCCTACTTATGAAGAGCCTTCTACCGTGAATAAAGCAGAGGGTTGAAATATCATTCCCAAATGTGAAAAGCCGGTAATAATTCTTGCCATTGCCAATATGACCTCATAAATAAAGTCTTATAGTGTGATTCTGGTGTTTTATCGTTCGCGCAGCAATGCTGCTAGTTAGCAAGTAAATCACAAGAATCTGACAGGAGGTGTGTCATGAAGGCGCCCCAAAACTCTGCAAGACATCAAGAAAATCGTTGACAACGCTGAGAATTTCGATGGTTCCACAACCGTGGAGACCGTAGGCGATGGCGATAACGCAACGGATGTATTGGTCGTTATGACTGATGACTTTGTTGACGTAATTGTGCCGAAAAAGGGCGTGTTCGTTTATGGTTACCGTGAACGTTTAATGGAACCAGACTTTCCGGTAACCTACGCGGCAGACGCGATGAAAAATCTCGAACCGGATGGCGAAAACGCCCCGGATGGCTACGAAGAGGTGTTCGTCCATGCAACTATTGCTGATGCCTATGACGGCTTGGGAAATGTTTTTGACCTGCCGCATGTAGTTGATGATGAAGGTGCCAACGAGTAACGCCAGTAAATCTGGCGTTTGAAGTCATAGAAGGGGCCGCCTGCCATGGGGATGAGGGCAGGTGGATCGATCCCGGACTCACACTATATCGAAGAACCGGCGCCCCCACGCCGGTTTCTTCACCCAATCCTCCACAATATCCTAAAAAGCACTTTGCTTGATCTGCATCAACCGCTAGGAATGCATGGGTGTTTCTTTGACTGTGGGTGACAACTCCATGCTGCTTTATCTGGCCATCGCGGTTGCTGTGTTAGTGATTATTCATCTCACCGTGCGTGGCATGGCAAGCGTACCGACCGTTACCGCCCGGCATATCCTGACCGGCGCTGTCGTTTTTCTACTGCTGGTGCTGATTATCACCCTGTTCCGCTTTGGCCAGACGCATATTGCTGGATTGCTCAGCGGTATCATGTTCCTGTGGCCATTTCTCAAGCATATTCGTCGGCTGATCGGGCTGCAATCACCTCCGGGACAGACTTCCGAGGTCAAAAGCGATTATCTGCATATGACGTTAGATCATGATAGCGGCGAGATGACAGGCACCATTATCCGTGGCGAGCATGAAGGCGAGGCGCTGGATGACATGCCTCTACGCATCTTGCAGGAGCTTTATCAGCAATGGCTGAATGATGATCCGGATTCCGCACGATTGTTGGAAGGCTGGCTCGATCGGCGCTATGGCTCTGACTGGCGCGATGGTGATGAAGAGCCGATGTCTGCATCGTCAGGCCCGATGACACGCGAAGAAGCACTCAATATTCTGGGGCTGGAAGACGGCGCCTCCGCAAAAGAGATTAAAGCAGCATGGAAAGAGCAAATGCGCAAAAATCACCCTGATCAGGGTGGCTCGCCCTATCTTGCCAAAAAAATCAATGAAGCCAAAAGCCTGCTACTGGGAGAGAATAAATGAACCTTGCGGCCCCATCACCTTCATCAATAGATTCGCCACTCGCAGATTTGCCGCCGGGTATTTTGCGTGCTTATGACATTCGGGGAACGGTAGGGCAGGATATAACAACTGATATCGCGCGTTCGATAGGCTTCAGTTTTGCTCAATCGATAAAACAGGAGCATCCCAATGCCCGCTCGATCTGCGTAGGATATGACGGGCGCGTAAGCTCCCCTGAGCTTGAAGCCGCCATCGTCGATGGCATTACCCGCGCCGGATTGGATGCGGTGTGTATAGGCCTTGGCCCCACACCGATGCTGTATCACGCGGTGATTGTGGAAAAAGCGGATGGCGGGGTGATGATTACCGGGTCCCATAATCCACCGGATCAAAATGGGTTTAAGTTCATGCGGGCGAAAAAACCATTTTTCGGCGAGGATATTACGAACCTGCCACGTTACCTCAACCAGCCCATGAAACAGGAACAGACTCAGCAGCCCGGCACATCGCGACAGGTGAGCATATTAGAGCGCTATGTGAGCCATTTAGCCTCACATTATCGGGCGGGCAGCAAGGCGCTGCGTGTGGCATGGGATGCCGGTAACGGAGCCGCAGGTGAGGTGATGGCTAAATTGACGGCGCAATTGCCGGGCGAACATATCCTGTTAAATGAAGTGATTGATGGCACCTTCCCGGTGCACCATCCGGATCCATCCGTTGCCGAAAATCTCACGCAATTAATCGACACGGTGCGCTCACAGCAATGCGATCTGGGCATTGCCTTTGATGGAGATGGTGACCGCATCGGTGTGGTGGATGGTGAGGGAGAGATTCTTTGGGGTGACCAGCTATTACAATTTTATGCCGCAGATATGCTGGCTAGCACTCCCGGCGCATTGATTATAGCGGATGTTAAAGCAAGCCAGCAACTATTTGATAAAGTAGCGGAATTGGGCGGCAAGCCAGTGATGTGGAAGACCGGCCATTCACTGATCAAATCCAAGATGCAGGAGACCGGTGCACCACTCGCCGGTGAGATGAGCGGGCATATTTTTTTCGCAGAGAATCATGGATTTGACGATGGCCTGTTCGCGGCAGTTATGCTGCTGTCAATTCTAAGCAACAATTCTCAGTCGCTGGCGGAAATGCGCCAGGCGCTGCCTGAAGCCATTAATACGCCGGAAATGCGTATCCCATGCAAGGAAGAGGATAAATTTCGCATTGTTGAGGAACTGCAGCAGCGGTTGAAGGATGAAGGGGTGGATTATAGCGATGTCGATGGTGTGCGCGCCAACACACCGCATGGCTGGTGGCTCCTACGCGCCTCCAACACACAGGCTGTGCTGGTCGCCCGCTGCGAGGCAGTGGACAAGGCGGGACTCAAGGCATTGAAAGAGGCACTGGCGGGATATCTGAAACCCTATGGCATAAATATCTCGTAACTTATAAATCATAAAACATTCACATACATCTTTTATGATAGGGAATGATAAGGATGTATAAAGAGTATGACCGCTACAGAACAAATTAAAGCATTAAAAGCCTTTGCTCGTCACGATCTTCAGAGCCTATTGGAGGAATTTGACCGCGTTTTTCCAGAAACGGTCAGTCCTCATATGTTCGGCAATTTCAATGCGGGTAATTATTCCGACCTCGGTCGTGATATTATTCATGACCATATACAAGGGCCCATTGGAACTATTGTTGCACAGGCTGGCTATTGGGAGAGGGAAGGTAATATTGCGCAGTTAATGCAGACAACTGCATTTAATATAGTGATTGATGCCCAACAGCAATTCGAGGAACTGCGCGCTGACTTAGTATCGCGCTTGGAAGAAGAATACGGCCTTGTATCTTTGTCACCAGATCAGATCAATTTTATCGATCAGAATCTGGCGCAGGCAGCACATAAAGCGGCTGAGCTTGCTAGTGATCTGGTTTATAAGCGAAAATAAATAAACTAGTTAGCTGGTACAGCCCCAAACTATTCTCATATTGTTGAAGATCATTATGTATGAATTTTTGGAGTCAACAGAAATCTGATTGTCGATCGATGCTGCTTCGATTATCTTGCCCACCACTCAGCAATGTGCGCCCGTAGCTCAACTGGATAGAGCATCTGACTTCTAATCTGAAGGTTGCAGGTTCGAGTCCTGCCGGGCGCACCATTCTTGACAATTCGTCGCATTGACGAACAAATAAACGGTTGTCGCAGGGAACACGTAAGTTTTTGCCCTTCGAGCTGAAGGTTCGAAAACACGA
>CAYSXY010000084.1:0-6318 GCA_964435165.1 uncultured Rickettsiales bacterium | reverse complement strand
GGCCCTGCCCGGTGCCCTAGCCACCGGCTTTGGGCGCGGTATCTCAGGAAGATAATTTATCCACGCGCCTTTGATGGCGACCGGCTTCAAATTCCGTGGTCAGAAAACAGTGCACAATATCACGCGCCATTTCCACACCGGTAATGCGCTCACCAAGGGCAACCACATTGGCATCATTATGTTGCCGTGCCAGCGTTGCTTCTAAGCCACTGCGGCATAAAGCGCAGCGAATATGCGGGTGGCGGTTGGCTCCTATGCTGATGCCAATGCCGCTGCCGCAGATGAGAATGCCACGGGCGGTAGGATCGTCTTTCATATGATTGGCCAGTTGTAATGCATAATCCGGATAATCAACGGATTCAGTGCTTTTTGTACCGAGGTCTGTGACTTCCCGCCCGGACTCATGCAAAAAATCGATAATATGTTGTTTGAGGTGAAACCCGGCATGATCGCTGGCGATGTAGATGGTCATATTCAGGCTCTATTCGTGCACTTACTTTCCATGTGCATAGGAGAGATGTGGACAATAGACAAGACTGAATCACGGTGCCGCGATAAAGCACAACGATAAAATTTGACGTGAGAGATCGCGTTGACGAACGTCGCAGGAGGCGTCAAAGCGGTCGAAATTGCCGTCGATATCATCGTCGCGTAAGCAGCCGACCGAGCCGCGTTTGAGGGTTGTCGTGTCGTTGATGGCTTGCTGTGCGCGCCAGGCCATGGCGCAGATATCATCATCGATGATGCCGCCTGCCTCCTGAATAATGTGCCAGCGCTGGCGGTAAGTGACGATATCGTCATAGGTGGGGGAGCGCGGAGTCTGGGCGAATTCACTGTCAAAGGTCGTGTCATCTGTAGGGTCATGCGCATTTTCGATTTCGGCTGCATCAGCAGAGCTTTGGTCAATACGATTGGCGCCACCGCCAAGCGCCCATGCACCATGCCCGTCAGCTCCGTGACTGAGCAATACCATCACCGCGCCATCTCCCGTACCACCGACATCCGTGCGCTCTATGGCGCCTGCGCCATCGGCAAACACGGTGATTGTTCCGAGAGGCTCCGGATCCAGTACGCCAGCGGTGTTTTGCCGCATGAAGGTGGCGCTATCGCGGGCCATGCTGGCAATGGCATAGGTGAAGCGGCGGTTCCAGCCATCGGCGATATATTCATCAGATAAGCCGAGGGTGATAATGGGCACCGCGCCGATATGCATGTTTTGCCCGGTGACTTCGGTTGTTGCGCAATTGGCCGAGGCATCTTCGACGCCATAGGTGGCGGCGGTGAAAACAGCGCTCCCGACGGCCGGGCAGGGCAGGCGGCCATTATTCATAACGAACATGCCCAGGGTGCGGGTGATTTTTTCCAGGCGTGTTTCCGTGAGTTGCTGCTTGGCTGCTTCGGTCTGGCGGATACCCAGTGTCATGAAGGCAGAGGCGACGAGTGAAATAATGATCAAGACAATCGAAAGCTCGATCAGGGTAAAGCCATGCTGTGAGGTGGGGTGCGTATTCATGGCAGACTCATCGATAGTAGCATTTCTGGCTGATGATATTCGCCATCTCGGTCTGGCGCACCACGCAATAGGTGTTTAATTCCGGCGGGGTTGCTTGTGGGCAGGTGATGATTTCGCACCCTGTCGGGCCGACACGCGGCTCACCCGCGGCCAGTGTGCAGATATCCTTATAGGGCTCGAGCGTGCGGCGCGCTAACTCGCACGTATCATTCTGCAGAATGCCGCCAGCTTCACTTAACAACCGGCGCTTGGTGAAGTAGCTCGTATAATCATCGAAGGTGGCGCTTTGCGGAGCCTGAACGAAGGTGGCATCGACACTGGCCGGGCCGTTTTGGTTTTCACCGGCACCGAGCGAGCCCGTTGCCTGCCGGGCGCCACCATTTTTCGGCCAGGCGCCAAAGCCGGTTGGACCATGGCTGATGAAGGTTACCACGGCCTGTGTTGTTCGCGTATTGCCGTTATTGTCATTGATGGTGATACTGCCGACATTGGTGATTTCAAAGAGTTGGGAGGTGATAAAATCAGTATCCACGGCGTAGGTAAAGCGTCGGCCCCAGCCATCGAACATAAATTCATCGGCGAGGTTGAGGGCGCGTACCGGCACCACGCCATAATGGATGCCCTGTCCGGCAACCAGTGTGGCAGCGCAGGGCGGCGCTTCAGAAAGACCGAAGAGCGGATCAGGATTGCCGCCGCCATCTTTACGCTGTTGCGTGCCGCTCGCCGGGCAGGGCAGGCGGCCATTGAGCGTCACATAAGCGGCCAGGGCTTCTTCAATAATACCAATCTTGTCCTGTGTTTGCTTGATGCGGGCAAAGCCGGTGCGTGAGCTGCCGGTTGCCAGCACCGAGCCGATGAGGAAGCTGATGATAATCAGCACAATGGCCAGTTCGATCAGAGTGAATCCCTGTTGGGAAATGGATGAAGGATGCCTGTCGCGCATGGTGCCTGGTTCGTTTATCTTACCTAATGATAGCAATATCATAGCGCTGAAATGATGCGATTGGGTTAACCCTGCATTTGTTACTCATAGGGTGCGATGGTGCAGGCCACATGATGCTGGACGTCATCATAGGCGCAGAGGGATATGTTGGGCATACCCATCATATAGAGTGCTTCATGCAGTTGTGGTGGCGGGTAGTTCGCAGCGCGATAGGCCTCGGCGCTTCCGGGCGGTGCCGGGACTTCCGGCAGGAGCCATGGATCCGGTCGTATATTGCGTATGGGCTCATTGCCCAGATCGATGGTTGGGTCGATTACGATCCGCGGTGGGCGATAGTTATAGCTGTAGGGCATCACGACATGGGTGTAGAGTGTGTCGACTCCCAGTTTGGCACGGTAATAGTCCGCAGTCTGTCGAGCAAGCTGATGCATGAGGGCTGGACGGGTTGAGCTTTTGCGATATTGCCGTTTGGAGAGTAGCGTTTGGTAATCCGGAATATAAATGCGTTGCAGGCTTGGCACATGAACGGCAATGACAAAGCCGGGTGAGCGTCGCGTGAGCAGCTTCATGCGCCAGGAAAAATTATGTGCCTCATTCGTCCAGGCGGCATTGCCGGGATAGAGATAATGACGAAGGGGAAATAAGGCCTGAAATATCAACCAGATCAGCGTCATTCGTGCATAATTGTAGTGCCGTGGGTTAAGGGTGGTTGGTGTGTCAGATGGGAGTGCTTTGCTGTTCCAGGGCGCGCCTGCGATGCGCCGGGCCAGCTTCACCGGCCAGTCCGGGTCGAAAAAGAGCGTGCTTAAAGCAATGGTCATCCAGGGGAAGATGCCGATATTAAAAATATAATGATTGGTGACGTGAAACACGCAATAGAGCACAAACACGACCAGGCGTGTGCGTTTGTAGAGCAGGAGCGGCGCGCCGATGATATGCAGGGCGATGGGGCCGTATGATGAGAGAATCACGCCCCATTCATAATTCCAGATGACGCCATACCAGACATCATTGACAGATTCCCGCAGCCAACTGCCAATGGGCTCCAGGCGCAACCAGTCCGGATTAATTTTGACAATGCCGGCATAGAGAAGGACGATCTCCAACTGCCCGCGCATGAGGGTGAGGTGAATTTTGGGCAAGTGGCGCGGCATGGTCAGGATCAGGCTGTCGACTGAAAAACGTCGATGTGCTGGAACTAGCACCATCAGAAAGCAGATGATAATCAACAGATAATAGTGGTTGAGGTAATATTCCCGCGCGAGCAGGAACATATAGCTGATCAGGACAAAACAGATGGTGATGGCTAGTCGATAGCATAACCCGATGGTGACACAGACCGATGCGATAATCAGGCACCAGCTGACATGGTCGGCATAGGGCCCGGCGTCACGTACCCAATCGAAAAACGGGTAAGTAAACTGAAAGAGCTTACCCTCATTGCGGTCGAATGACATATCGGATTTGCGGACCGCATCATAGAAGATCACCAGGCCAAGAGAGATGCGGGCGATGGCCAGAGATGCACCGTCAATCGGGGTGTGGCAATCCTGCTTTAATTGTTGCCAGATATGGCGAGGGGAGAGGTAGGTTCGTAGCGATGCCATTTACTGACTCTTGGAATCATCCGGTGAGTGAATGCGGCCAACGCCGAGCATGATGAGAAGTAAGCGTCTGATAAAGCGCAGGACCGGATAGCAGATGCGCGCGCGTGTGCGAGAACGAAAGAGCCAGGCATTGAGGCGATTCAACCAGGTGCTGTGACTGCCCAGTAGTGCCATGAGGTGCACAGCATCGGCACCGTGATAGAGCTGTTCTTCATAGAGTGCGACCATGCCTTCATCGAGATTGAGTTGTCGCTCCTTGATGGTGTGCATGACGGGGTGCGAGTGATGCTCGCGCGCATTGATGAGCTCAATGTTTCCCACCGTCTGTTTGACGCGATAGACACGCACAGCGGTGCGACAGATGGGGCATTCGCCATCATAGACAAGGATAAGGCCGCTATTGTGCTGTGTATCTGTTGTCATTACTGCATGATTCCAATTGCCTGTCAGCTTGTAGCAGGCGTTACGTTCTTTTTTCGTTAACTGAATAAGTTTCAGCGCTTTTTTGCAATGCAGCACTTGTGTTATTGGCCAGATAGATTAGCGTGCGCCGCTGTTTTGATGAATCGGACTCAGCATGACATTTAACCCGACACAAATTCGTATTGAGGTTCTCTCCGGCCTGACCGTGGCACTGGCACTGGTGCCGGAGGCAGTGGCATTTGCCTTTATTGCCGGGGTGGAACCGCTGGTGGGGCTGTATGCCGCCTTTATGGTCGGGTTGATCACCTCGATTTTTGGCGGTCGCCCGGGCATGATTTCCGGGGCAACCGGTGCCCTGGCAGTGGTGATGGTGAGCCTTGTCAGTCAGCATGGGGTTGAATATCTGTTTGCTACTGTGGTGTTGATGGGCATTTTGCAGTTTCTCGCCGGGGTGTTTCGGCTGGGGAAATTTATTCGCATGGTGCCGTACCCGGTGATGCTTGGCTTTGTCAATGGCCTTGCGATTGTGATTTTTCTGGCACAGTTGGGGCAGTTCAAGGTTGTTGATGCTGCTGGGCAGCTTACATGGATGCAGGGAGAAGCATTGGTGATGATGCTGGGATTGGTGGCGCTGACAATGGCTGTCATCATCCTTCTGCCGAAGGTGACTAAAGCCTTTCCTGCACCGTTGGCCGGGATTGCGGTGGTGACGGCGGTGGTGATTTTCGGCGGGCTGGATACGCGGACGGTGGGCGATTTGGCCAGTATTGCCGGGGCCTTGCCTTCATTCCATATTCCCATGGTGCCGCTCACATTGGAGACATTACAGATTATTTTTCCTTATGCTGTGATACTCGCCGCGATTGGCCTGATTGAATCCTTACTAACCCTGACCTTGATCGACGAAATCACCGAGACGCGAGGGCGTAACAGCCGGGAATGTATGGCGCAGGGGGCGGCTAACATCACCACCGGCCTGTTTGGCGGCATGGGTGGCTGTGCGATGATCGGCCAGAGCATGATTAATATTCATTCCGGGGCGCGCGGGCGTTTGTCTGGTATGTGTGCCGCGCTGTTTTTGCTGTGTTTTATTCTGTTTGCCTCGCATTGGATTGAAATGGTGCCGGTGGCGGCACTGGTGGGCGTGATGTTCATGGTGGTGATTGGCACGTTTGAATGGTCGTCACTGCGGATTATCCGACGCATTCCGCGCACGGATGCGTTTGTACTGGTGCTCGTCTCCGCCGTGACGGTGTTTACGGATCTGGCTATCGCCGTGGTGGTAGGGGTGATTGTCTCGGCGCTTGTCTTTGCCTGGGAGTCGGCCCGGTCGATTTATGTCGAGGTGCGTTCTGAAAGTGATGAGCAGAAAGTGTATGTGCTGCATGGGCAGTTATTTTTTGCCTCAATTAGCCGATTTAAGGAGCTGTTTGATCCCAAGAACGACCCGAAAGATGTGGTGATCGATTTTCGCTATTCACGGGTGTGGGATCACTCGGCGTTAGAGGCGATTGATGCGCTGGCAGAACGCTACCAGCGCAATGGCACCACGCTGCATTTGCGGCATTTAAGTCCGGATTGTAAAGGCTTGCTGGATAAAGCCGTGCAGATGATTGAAGATGACCTTGATGGTGACCCGCATTATCGTGTGGTGGTGGATTACAGTGAGCATCCGCACAAACAGGTGGTGGATTGATGGGTAATATTGGTGAGCATTTCTGGTATGTATGCCAAGCCAATATGTAATTGCGTCATGTGTTATTCCTCGCGCACTTGACTAGATGTTTAGTTTAATTTTCGATGTTTGCTTTTACCTCGAGATACTTTCAGTA
>CAYSXY010000083.1:0-6325 GCA_964435165.1 uncultured Rickettsiales bacterium | reverse complement strand
GACTAATCTTGCTTTCGCTGTCTTACTACTAAAAAGACTTTAAACAGACTCTTAGGAATACTGCTTACTACCGTACTGACTGAAATGCCCATCTGTCACTCTCCTCATACTAGCCCGGCACGTTACGCGGATCGTTGCCATGGCTGTCGGTATTCGAAATTTTACCGTCTTGGTTATGGATGCGGAACTCCGTCTTCTGATTGCGGCTTATCTCTCGCCCGGCGTCGACCGCCTCACGCTTGGTATCAAAATGGCCGCTGGAGCGTTCGGAGCCTCCACGCCGTACATCCCATCCGCCTTTGTCACTATTGGGCACCACATGATGGGTGTCCGGTCCTCGTTTTTTCACCATCGCTTACCTCCTGTTATTGGTGTTGCAATTTGATTATCGTCACATTATTCTACCCGCGTAAGTGATTGGTCAAGAGTAAATTTTAGTAAAAGGGAGAAATATGTCGCGAGGTGGTGTCAGGCCCGGAGCCGGAAGACCGAAGGGAACGGGGAAATACGGAGAAAATACCATGACCATTCGCATTCCCGTGAGCATGGAAGATGCCGTTAAAAATTTCGTTGAGGCTCAAGGGTGGCAGATACCGTTTTATGCCAGCAAAGTGGCGGCCGGGCAGCCATGTTGGGCCGACGATCATGAAGGAGACCGGATCAACCTGGCGGAATGCCTGGTCAGAGATCCGGCGAAAACCTTATGCGTGCAGGCGCAAGGAGATTCGATGATTAAAGCAGGTATTGACCCGGATGATATTCTGGTTGTGGACAGTGGAATCGAAGCGACGAACGGACAGATCGTCGTTGTCGCGTTAGATGGCGACCTCACAGTCAAACGCCTGCAAAAAGAAAAAGGAAGGGTGTTCCTCAAGCCCGAGAATGATAACTATCAACCGATACCGATTGAGGAAGAAAACAGTGTCCATGTCTGGGGTGTGGTCACGAACATCATTAAAAAGGCGCATTAGTGGGGAGATATGGCAGATAAGAGTTCAATAGAATGGACAGACGCAACATGGAACCCGATAACGGGTTGCACTAAAGTTAGTGCTGGCTGCGATAACTGTTATGCAGAACGGTTCTCAGAACGTTTTCGTGGTGTGGCGGGGCATCCATTCGAACCTGGCTTTGATCTCACACTCCGCCCAGATCGCCTCTTGCAGCCATTCGAATGGAAAAAGCCACGCATGATTTTCGTGAATTCCATGAGCGATTTATTTCACAAGGAAATCCCGAAAGAATACATCGCCAAAGTCTTCGAAACGATGGAGAAGGCAAACTGGCATATTTATCAGGTGCTCACGAAACGTAGCTCCCTGATGCAGAAATTTATCAATGAGCGATATACTGATCATCCGTGTCCTTCGCATATGTGGTTTGGCGTATCGGTCGAAAACAGTTCGACAAAATCCCGTATCACCCATCTGCAGAAAACCAATGCCAGTGTGCGTTTTCTTTCCGTAGAGCCGTTGATCGGCCCCACTGGAAAGCTCGAATTGAATGGCATCAGCTGGGTTATTGTCGGCGGCGAGAGTGGACCGGGCGCACGTCCCATGGAGCCGGAATGGGCGCTGGACGTGCGCAATCAGTGCGTGAAGGCAAATGTCGCTTTCTTTTTCAAACAATGGGGCGGAAGAAACCCAAAAACTGGCGGCAGATTATTGGAAGGCAAGGAGTGGAATGAATTCCCGAAACAGCTCCATGTGCATAAAAAGCAATTGGGGCTGAAACTATGAACGATGAACCATTCGTGCCGGAAGTCGGACCTTGGGCAGAAGAAAAACTGAAATGTCTGGGGTATTATCTCGCCGCCTATACGACAATCCTGCGCAAACAGAATTTCAAAGGCTATGTTTATATCGATGCGTTTGCGGGAGCCGGGAAAGCCAAGATACGAAAAAAGAAAACCACCGATGATGTCGAAGGGACGTTCTTTACTGAGCTGCTGCAGAAGCCTACCGATGATGGACAGGAAGAAGATGCGGGGCAGGAAAAATTCATAGAAGGATCTCCCAGAGTCGCTCTCGGTTTGCAGCATCCTTTCACCACCTACGTTTTTGTCGAACTGAGTGAAAAGCGACGAAAGGAGCTGGAAAAACTCAAGAAAGAGCATTCCGAAAAAGACATTCGCATTTATGACCGCAACTGTAATGAATACCTGCTGGAGCTGTTAAACAAGGATGTGAATTGGAAGGAGTGGCGAGGCGTCGTATTTCTCGATCCGTTCGGTGCGCATGTGCCGTGGGAAACGGTGAATGCTTTAGCTCGCACAAAGTCATTTGAGGTGTTTATCAATTTTCCGTGGATGGCGATTACGCGCTTAGCAAATAATGACGGCAATATCCCTGAAGGGCATCGAACAATCCTTGATCGCTATTTCGGATCGGAAGAATGGTTCGATGTTATGTATCGTCAGCAGCAGACCTTGTTTGGCGACGCTATACATACAAAAGAGCGGGATGCGGCGAAAGCGCTGGTTAATTGGTACAGAGAGCGGTTGAAGACCACATTCGGCCATGCTTCTACCGCGCGCCTCATCAAGAACACGAAAAACAGTCCGCTTTATTACCTGATATGGGCAGGTCCGAACGCCACCGGGCAAAAAATAGCCAACCATATTCTCTCGCAGGGCGAAGCGATATAAATTCAAGGAGACCAATATGACTACACATGAAATAAAAAGTGAAAAGATCCTCGTAAAGAAAATTTTCTCCGAGATGTGGTTCCGTATACCGGAATACCAACGTCCTTATGTATGGGGCTACGATGAGGTCAATGACCTGCTTGACGATATCTCTTATGCCATGCTGGAAAAGCCTGAATCAGAATATTTCCTTGGCTCTTTCGTCTTTCAGGCCAAATCTGCAGATCCTGCCGCAGGTCTCCAATTCGACGAAAACGACCTGCTGGATGGCCAGCAGCGCATGACCACACTTTTGCTGCTCTTTTCCGTGATAAGAGATTTAGCAGAGGATGGTGATGCAGAGGATGAATGTCAGAAATGCATTTTCCAGAAGGCCAGCAAATACAAAAACATTCCCGAGCGTTCACGAATTACCTTTTGCATTCGCCAGGACGCACAGGACTTCATTGATGAGGTAGTAAAAGAAGCCGGTTCCACGCTGAATGAAGAAGGGCTGGCGGAATACAAAAAGTCGGGCAATGACATTAGCATTCAGAACATGGCCAAGGCCATTTCTCATATCAAAAAATTCTTTGCAGACAATGACCATATTGAGCCGGAAGCACTTCTGGAATTCCTGCTGAATAACGTCCTGCTGATTTATGTGTCCACAGAAAATCTGGATGATGCCTTCCGTCTATTTACCATTCTGAATGATCGCGGCGTACCACTGAGAAATAGCGATATTCTTAAATCAATCAATCTGGGGGCTCTGACATCCGATGAAGAGAAGAAAAAATACGCCAAGTTATGGGAGGATGCGGAAAGCGAATTGGGTGAGGATTTCGATCGCTTCCTCAATTACATTCGCACCTTGTTAGTGAAGGAAAAAGCCAGGCTGAACCTCCTGCAGGAGTTCGAAGATAAAATCTACGAGCCGAAGGAGAAGGAAAAAAGCACCGGACAGAAAAAACCCGCACTGATGGCAAAGGGTAAAGAAACCTTCCAGATGGTAGAAAAATACCTAAAACTGTATAGGCAGCTCTTCGATGCGTCGAATCACGATCTCACCAATGATTTCAGGTTCGATAATCTGCTGAAAGTGATGAGCACCGGCCTGCCGTCTTCCGACTGGATCCCACCGTTGCTGCGTTATTACGATAAATTTGGAAAAACGCGTCTCTATGATTTTCTTGTTGCGCTCGACAATAAGTTTTCGTCGGACTGGATTACGCAGGAAACACCTACGGCCCGTATTGAAGCGATGAACACAGTCATTAAAGTCATCGACCAAAGCACAAGCGCGGATGAAGTTTTTGGAGCTGGATGTCTGGAAGTCAACGCCGACGATCTAAAGCGCATGTTGGAAGGAAAAGTCTACGGCAGAAGATTTGCCCGTTATGTCCTTTTGAAACTGGATTACCTCTATCAGTCTCAGGATCAAAAGATGCATTTCGAGACTTTGTCAGTTGAGCATATTCTGCCGCAAAATCCGGAAGAAAACAGTCAGTGGGTGACGGATTTCTCAGAAGAGAAGAGAGCGGAATGGACCGACAAACTCGGAAATCTGGTGCTTATCACGCGTCGCAAAAACACATCCCAAGGGCGACTCGATTTTGCGAAAAAGCGGGATAAATACTTCGAAGGAAACATCGATACCTGTCCCAATTCTTTGCGCATATTACGCCAGAATACACAGTGGACAACTACAGAGCTTGAATCAAACCACAATCAAACGCTTGAGAAAGTGATGCTGCATTATGAAACAACTGCAGCACAAAAGATTGCGGCATGATGATTATTACCTATGAAAATTCTTACCTACAGCGATTTGCATCTTGATTTTGGCCATAATTTTCAATCCGCCGAAAGATGATAACGTATTTTAATGCTTATTATAATGGACAATAACCAGTTTTTCGCGTATATTAATAGGCATAATAGGTTAATATGCGCACAAATCCACCATTGCCGATTCCGGTCAAAAAGGCCCTTTCCAAGCTCGGGAAGGACATCCGCGCTGCGCGCATTCGGCGGCGTATCACCACCACGCTGATGGCCGAGCGGGTCTTCATTTCCCGCACCACGCTGAGTAAAGTGGAGAAAGGCGATCCCGGCGTATCCCTCGGTATTTACGCGACCGTGTTGTTTGTACTGGGTTTAAGCGATCGCTTAGGCGAGCTGGCGGATATCCGCCATGATGAATTGGGGCTGGAGCTGGAGCAGGAGGCGCTTCCCACCCGTGTACGCCATCGAAAGCGGCCAAAGAGTTAACGGGAGGCATCCAGCCCATGAGTCAGGAAATTTTCGTCTATGTCGATCTGCTGGGCACCCCACATAAAGTGGGGCGCTTGTGGATGCGCAGTGAAAGCGCCAGCTTTGAATATGAACCGGCGTGGCTGGTCCATGGGGAGCGCTTTGCGCTGGAGCCTTTGCTCTCGCTAGGTCAGGGTGCGCACCATACCCAGCCCGGCCACGCCGTGTTTGGCAGTATGGGTGATAGCGCGCCGGACCGGTGGGGACGGATGCTGATTCGCCGCAACGAGCGTCGCATGGCGCGGGAGGAAGAGCGTACGCCCAGAACGCTGACCGAAGCCGATTGCCTGCTGGCGGTGGGCGATTTCACCCGGCAGGGCGCGCTGCGTTTTTCTACGGAAGAGAACGGGCCATTTCTTGCGCCGCAGGAACAGCAATCCATACCGCCTCTGGTCAGGCTCGGTGACCTTTTGCATGCGGCGATGCGTGTCAGCGCCGATGAAGAAGAAGACAGCGACCTGCAGCTGCTGCTTGCGCCCGGTTCCTCGCTGGGGGGAGCCCGCGCCAAGGCGTCCGTACTGGATCAGCAGGATCGGCTGGCTATCGCCAAATTTCCACAAAGCAACGATGAGTGGCCGGTCACACAGTGGGAGGCAGTGGCATTAACCCTTGCCCATGAAGCCGGTATCACGGTACCCGAATGGCGGCTGGAAAAAGTGCTGGAAAGGCAGGTGCTGATCCTGCAACGGTTCGACCGCAGCGGGCCGGAGCGCATTCCTTTTCTCTCCGCCATGAGCATGCTCGGTGCGCGCGATAACGAGACGCACAGTTATCTGGAGCTGCTGGATGCACTCAGGCGCTATGGCAGCAACCCGGCGCAGGATAGCGAAGCATTGTGGCGGCGTATCGTGTTCAATATCCTCATTTCCAACACGGACGATCATCTGCGCAATCACGGATTTTTATACCAGGGCCATGGCTGGGAACTCTCCCCGGCCTATGACATGAACCCGATGCCGGTCGATGTAAAACCGCGCATTCTCAGTCTGGCGATTGATGAGGACGACCAGACGGCCTCGCTGGAGCTGGTATTCAATACAGCACCTCAATTCGGCATAAGCTCAGAACGCGCCAGATCCATCGCACATGAGGTGGGAACGGCGGTCACGCAGTGGCGAATCCATGCAAAACGGTTTGGCCTGACAAAACGTGAATGCGAGCGCATGGCATCGGCTTTTGAGCATGACGATCTAACGCAGGCCTGCCAAGTCACGTAAAGCGCCGGTTGATACACGCTCAATCTTGCGAAAACGGCTCGTCCGGCATCCAGCGGCGCTCATCATCCGATTCCGATTTCCCATGCAGTAGGGCACGGACCTCCAGGATTTTCTTAGAGTCTGTTTAAAGTCTTTTTAGTAGTAAGACAGCGAAAGCAAGATTAGT
>CAYSXY010000082.1:0-6407 GCA_964435165.1 uncultured Rickettsiales bacterium | reverse complement strand
TAAATAATAATTGATTGTCTTCTCCCAAGACTTCATTCAACCGATGCTGCATCTCTTCAATGAAGGGAACATCGTCTGGATGAATCAACTCTATAGGCGCCATAAAATAAGGCACTTCATATTGAGCCTCATCAATTAACGTATGAGTATAGGGATGAGGAAAGCCGTCCTCATTTTCTTCAAATGCAAATGTACCATCCAGCAAGTGGTCAACAGGTACACCTGTCGCTTCTAAGGCCATTAACCACGGCACCGCTTGTTCTGGTGACTCCAATCGTGTCAGCTCAGCCAAAATGGTTGTCTCATTCTCTTCATTTGCGGGCCTGAGTAAGTATCCAATCTGGCCATCCACAATCTCAGCAAAGCTGGTAATATGTTCTGGTTCTTCAATATCGCCGTCTTCAAAGACATCCATTTCATCCATGTCGGCAGCATCAGTAAGAAAACCTGTTGCATCATCAGGCAAAGAGCCGACCTCAGCCACATCATCAGGCGCTGCGACCTGTGCTGGCTCCGGGTCTGGCTCGGGCGCTGGCGGCTGTTGTTCCTCCGCCACATCCAATGTGTAGATTAGCTCATTGGCGCGCTCTTCCATCAATACTTGACGCAGAGTTGGCTGCATTTCATAGCCGCCTTCTTTTGTTGTGCGGATAGCTTTTGGCTTTTTACCTCTTTTGTTGGCCGGACCTTCTAAAGATTCTAGCCGTTCGACAAGCGCTTCAGCCTCCGGTGGTGCAGTAAATGACAACCAGTTAGTGCTGGTGGTCAACTCATCGCGAAGCGCGTCAACTTCCTCACCCGCGCTCAGACGTTGGTTGACCATTGCCTGAAGCACAGCATCGAATTGGGTGGGATCGAGGTTATTTTCGCTAAGAATATCGCGCCATTGCTCTGCCGTTGATTTTCTGGCCATGTGGATGGAATTATTGTTATTTTTCAGCTACACGGCATTAGTGTACGCGTATTCTATGTCAATTTTATGAAAATGCGGTCTTTAGAGCGTTTGTAGCCGACCATGATCTAACGTCACCACACGCTGCATCTGGCGTGCGAGGGTGTGATTATGGGTGACCATAAGGCAGGCGCTGTCAGTTTGCGCCAGGGTTGTCATGAGCAGCGCCATCACTTCACCTGCCGTGTCCGGGTCAAGATTGCCTGTCGGTTCATCGGCCAGCAACAAGGCAGGCCCGTTCGCCAGGGCCCGGGCAATCGCCACACGCTGTTGCTCACCGCCGGATAGCTGCGATGGCCGATGGTTCAACCGTGCCTCCAGCTTGAGCAGGCTGAGGAGTTCGGTCGCACGGGCCGCTGATTCTGCTCTGCCCTTCCCTGCCAGCATTTGCGGCAGCATGATATTCTCCAGCGCCGAAAATTCCGGCAGCAAATGGTGAAATTGATAGACAAACCCCAACCGGCTGAGACGGGTCTGCGTTCGCTTGGTATCACTTGCGCGAGACAGATCCACACCGTCAATGTGAATGCTTCCCTTGCTGGGATGATCCAGCAGGCCAATGATTTGCAGCAAGGTCGTTTTGCCGCAACCAGAAGGGCCAACCAGCGCCAGATGCTCGCCTCTGCTCAACGCCAGATCAACCCCGCGCAGAATGTGCAAATCAGTCTCACCCGCGCCCTGATGGAAGTGTTTATGTATGTCTGTAAGCTCCAGCAATGCAGACATCAGCCATACCTCAACGCTTCTGCCGGGTCCGTCTTTGCAGCGCGCCAGGCGGGATAGATGGTCGCTAAGAAAGACAACACCAGCGCCATCGCCACCACCTGCACCACTTCATCCCATTTCACCACGGCTGGCAGAGTGGAGAGAAAATATATCTCAGCGGCGAAGAGCTCAGTTCCCGTGAAGGATTCCAACCACTGGCGGATGGTTTCGATGTTCAGGGCAAAGGCCAGGCCGAGCAGACTTCCAACTACCGTACCGATGACACCAATACTCGCTCCACATAAAAAGAAAATGCGTAGCACACTGCCGCGCGGCGCTCCCATGGTGCGCAGAATGGCGATATCACCCGTTTTGCTCCTCACGAGCATAATCAGGCTGGAGATAATATTGAACGCCGCCACCAGGATAATCAGGGTAAGAATAAGGAACATCACATTGCGTTCCACTTTCAGCGCATTGAAAAACTGAAAGTGGCGACGCTGCCAATCCACCACGCGATAATAGGGCGGCACCGCATCTTCAACGCGATGTGCTACCTCTAACGCCATCATCGGGTTTGGCGTCATCACCTCCAGCATGCTGGCATTGGTTTTTGGCAATTGAAAGAAGAGCTGCGCTGATTCCAGCGGCACTAGTACCAGACTGTTATCATATTCAAACATGCCTAAATCCAGCAACGCCAACACAGGGTAGCTTTTCATGCGAGGAATAGCACCCATCACCGTCGCACGGGTGCGAGGTGAGACCAATGTCACCTCGTCACCGGGAAAAAGCTGCAGCCGCTGTGCCAGCCGGTGACCCAGAATCACACCATGATGGCCCTCAAACACCTCTAACACTTCCGGTGCGATATGCTGGGCTAATAACTCTTTACGCGCCAGTTCTTCTCGGCTGATGCCGCGCACCAATGCACCGGAGGCCCGGTCATTGGCGGCGAGCATCACCTGCCCTTCCACCATGGGTGTCACTCGCACAATATCCGAACGTGATTCGAGTGTATCCGCCAATGTTTGGTAATTCTCCACCCCGTCGACCCCACCGACGACGGTGATATGACCATCCACGCCCAAAATGCGGGTAATGAGTTCTTCGCGAAACCCGTTCATCACCGCCATCACCACAATCAGCGTGGCAACACCAAGGGCAATTCCGACCAATGAGAACCCGGCAATGACGGAGATAAACCCCTCCTGCTTGCGGGCACGCAGGTAGCGAAAAGCGATCATACGTTCGGTGCGGGAAAACATGCTCCGCAGAATAGGCGAATTGCCCCGTCATGCAATCGGCAAATCACTCATTATAGTAGAGCCGGGTTATTCATCTTCTGTCAAACATATGGCCATAACGATAGAGATAATCACCCATCACAGGTTTGCTCATGACACAGCCACTCAACCCTCAACAGTTATCTGCGGAAGATCAGAAACTCGACCGACGGGCACGGTTTCATATCGCACCGCAACTTATCAAACATTGCGCGCTGCATAGCGGCATTGAGGCATCTGACCGTTCGCAAATTCAACCCTCGGCGCTGGACATGGAACTGCGTTATGACATTGAGCATGACGTGCTGGACGAGACACAACACGATCTGAGTTTAAGCTTTCATGTCACTCAAACGCTCAAACCGCACGGCTCCATGTGTTACAAACTGCATATCACCTATGGTGGCGTGGTGGTGCTGGATGAGCCGCTAACGGATGAAGAACGGCTCAATATGGTGCTGCATGTCAGCGCGCCCAGCATGCTTTATCCCTATATTCGCCAGCATGTTGCCTACCTGACTATGAATGCCGGCTTTCCTGCATTGCAACTCGATCCCATTAACTTTTTCGTGCTCTATCGCAAGCATCAGGCTTCGCAATCAGCGTCATAAACACCTCATCGGATGATCAATAGGGCGCTGCCAGCCCAGCCTGGGCCACGGCCTGGCGCAGACTTTGTTCAATGGCGGTCTCACCTGATAGTGTTGATTGGTCTGGTGCGCGGCGTGATTTAAGCTCGGCCTCACCTTTTTCCAGCCCTTTCGGGCCGATGGTCAGCGTCCATGGCAGCCCAATCAACTCCATGGTGGCGAATTTTGCGCCGGGCCGCTCCTTGCGGTCATCATAGAGCACATCCAGATTCATCAATTGCAATATACCATAGAGTTCGTCGCACTTGCTGGTGCAGGCGGCATCATCCGGCTTGAGGTTAATCAACCCCACTTGAAACGGCGCAACCGATTCCGGCCAGATGATGCCGCGCTCATCATGACTGGCTTCGATAATCGCCCCCACTAACCGTGAGACACCAACGCCGTAAGACCCCATATGCACGGGCGTTTCTTTGCCATCCGCTCCGGTGACCACGGCTTTCATCGGCTCGGAATATTTGGTGGCGAAATTGAAAATATGGCCGACTTCGATGCCGCGCGCCTTGCGTAAATCTTCTGCCTCAATAGGGTACTTTTTCGCATCATGCTGCTCATCGGCAGCAGCATAGAGCGTGCGCATTTCATCGGTGGTGAGCTGGCGTTTGCCTTCACGCACTTCGTCGAAGGTTTTGTCATAATAGAGCTGGCTTTCGCCGGTCTCCGCAATGATTTGAAATTCGTGACTCAAATTGCCCCCGATGGCACCAGTCTCAGCCCGCACCGGAATGGCTATGAGGCCTAAACGCCGGAAAATAGCCAGATAGGCTTCATAATAGCGGTTGTAGGTCAGCACCGCGTCTTCATGCGTGGCATCGAACGAATAGCTGTCTTTCATGAGAAATTCACGGCCACGCATCACGCCAAAGCGCGGGCGGATTTCGTCACGGAACTTCCACTGGATGTGATACAGGTTCAGCGGCAAATCTTTGTAGCTTTTGACCGAGCGACGAAAAATATCGGTAATCGCTTCTTCATTGGTCGGGCCAAATAGCATGGGATTGTCGTGGCGATCCTGAATGCGCAGCATTTCCTTGCCATAGGCATCATAGCGGCCGGATTCCTGCCACAAGCTGGCGGGTTGAATGGTTGGCATGAGCATTTCGATACAGCCGATGCGATCCATCTCCTCGCGCACGATTTGTTCAATCTTGCGCAGCACCCGGTAGCCAAGCGGCAGCCAGCTATAGATGCCACTGGTGAGCTGGCGCACCATGCCAGCGCGCAGCATCAGCCGGTGGGAGGCAATTTCGGCTTCCTTGGGATTTTCTTTTAAGGTGGGGAGAAAATACTCACTAAGGCGCATGGTAGTCTGACCCGTTTTTTATTTTTCAAACCAGTCCCGCATCGTTAGCAGTTTCCGCTCCGCTTGTCATGCCTTGCCGATGGTGCAGTGCATTTTCCTTTTTAGGGGTTTTTCCGTTCTATACTCGATTCAAATATTATCTAAAATATTTGAATCGAGTAGCAAGCGTGACTACGCGCCGCCGCTTATGCGGCGCAAGGCCTAGCGCCGTCTGAGCGTCAGTGAATTTCTGTGCAGAAATTTACTAAAAACAGGCTACAAACACAAACGCGCACCTCCTATGAAAGAAGATGCGCGCTGCGGGCTTATGCGTCAGCCAAACGTGTTAGTTGCTAATCGTCGCTGGGCGGGACGATGATGACCGTAATGGTCATTTCGCCATCGACGATGGTCACGCCAGAGCCGATATTCAAACGCAGGCTCATGTCGCGCGAGGTGATGTCGATGTCACAGGTGCTACCGCACTCGTACAAGGACGAGCGGCGTACGATCAAGTGACCAAAGTCGAACTGACCGCGGAAGGTAGGCGCGTCAGCTTCGACGCCATCCGGACCGGCGGTGATCGTCTCGTCGCCGACCTGGTAGTCGAGTTCGCCGCTTGCACGGACGATGAATTGACCGCCGCGAGGGAGGTCAGTATCAATCAGCCACACCGTCTCAGCGAGATCTTCCAGGGACTCCACCGTGAAAGTGTACACCTCTTCGACTACCTCAACACTACCTTCGCCAGCCTCGTCCAGCGTGTCGCCGAACGTAAGACGGAAGTAGCCTTCATTGTCATGGAGCCACTCGTCGCCGTCGTTGACACGCATGATGATATGTTGATGCCCACTGATCTCAAAAACTGGCACTTCGCTCGTCAGCGTCCAGCCGACAAACTCGGAGCCGTTCCAGAAGATTGGCGCGGCAAGATTCACCGTGTCGTCGCCCTCAAGGAACACATAGTCACGCGCCTCGGCACCGAAGTTGTTACGGTAGCCGTAAGGCACGCCTTCAGGTGTTTCTTCCCCGGCGATTAAACCGGTTCCGAAAACAGCACTCCAGTTCTCGTCGAAATTGACGTTTACGCTGTTACCATTGCTTTCGGGAAGCGGGATCGCCACTGCCGGCAAGTTCACCGGCATAGGGAACCATGTCACATCACCCTCTTGCTCAATGGGCAGGCAGTCCGCCTGTCTCTCACCTTCCGGCAAGAAACAGAGCGACTCCGTGTCGTTCGTCGTCACCCCGAAGGGCACCACCAACCCGTCAGGAAGCTCGGGGTCTTCGTCTTGCGCGATAGCCGGGATCAAACCCAGCCCCAACACCATCAGCAACGCGATGGCAACCAACAGAATGCGAATGTTCATGGGTAAATTCATCTCCTTTACCTATATTGAACAGATATTCGCCAAACCTGCAGCCCGGGCTAAGGCCCACAGGTATACAACTTTTGAATTGTCAAACAGCCCTCCTTCAGCAGGTCATCCATCATGCAATTGCAAGACGGAGCCAGAGAAGTAGTCTAAGAG
>CAYSXY010000081.1:0-6467 GCA_964435165.1 uncultured Rickettsiales bacterium | reverse complement strand
TGGTTACCAATGCATAATCTTTCTGTGACAAAGGCATAGCATGGCTTTCTTTTTTCATATCTTCCGCTTTCATGCCGCGCAGCTCTGGTATCAGCAGGGGCAATTATGGCAGGCCTGCGGGTTTTTTGTGATTGTTGCGCTGTTATTCCCCGTGGCGATCGGCCCGGAGCCATATCTGCTGGGTCGCATGGGGCAGGGGGTCATTTGGGTTGCTGCACTGCTTGCCGCCTTGCTACCGATTCATTTATTTTATGATGATGATTACCGCGACGGCACGCTGGAGGTGCTGGCGATGAAAACCCGCTCACTGGAATGGCTGGTGCTGGGCAAAATGCTCGCCCAATGGCTGGCCCTGACGCTGCCGATACTGCTGGCACTGCCGCTAATGCTGTTGTTACTGCATCAGGACAGCACAGCCTTGCCGCGCATGGCTTTGGTGCTGGCTCTGGGATTGTTGATTCTGCTGGCGCTCGGCAGCCTGGCGGCGGCGCTGACGCTGGGCCTGCGACAGCGTGCGGGACTGACTTATGTGCTGTTGCTGCCGATGCTGGCGCCAGTGCTCATATTCTGCGTCTCAGCATCTCAAGCAACGCATGGCGCCGTACAGGCACAATGGATGCTGTATGGCATGGCTGGATTTCTGATTCCATTATGCATATGGCTTTCTGCCAGTGCCATCCGCCATGCGGTGAAACAAGCGTAGAAGCGTATACACTCAGGAGAGGGTTACTCACTCTACGATCTTTGTTGATTCACCAAGCACACTCATAAGGTTGCCGTCCATCTTTAACGGCCAGCCAGTGATAACTTGTATAATATATATTATGACAAGTATAATACCGAGATTGCGGATGAGGCGACGTTGCTTATGTAGCTGTTCCTTCGCCCGATGCTCCGCTTCCAATAGAAATTTCTTTTCCAGTTCAATTTCCTTTTGCCGCTGTGCCTTCAACACCTCTTTAGACTGTTGTTCACTTGATAGCTTCTGACTAGGCTCGGAGCGCTGAGAGGCTGTAGCTGCCGGTTTGTCCCGATCTGGCACCGCTTGTGAGGACGAAGCAGCGGGTTTCTGTTGCACTTGTGTCTTTATGGGAGACTTCTTTTTTGTGGGCACATCTTTAGCAGTTGGCGCGCCATCAGGTGCGTCAGTGGTTTGCTTGTCTGTTTTCGCGGCGGTCTTATCTCGCTGAATTCGCAAGGCCGCCTCAACAGATTGCAAATGGTCATCGAGATGTTGTGAAGGTTTATCGGATGGCGAGCCGGACATATATGAATCATTATGATATGATAGACGATACAGAGATAAATAATGGCTGGTAATCAGCGAAACATCAACGAACAAAAACATTATCGAGCAATGATCATCACATGACAGCAAATACCTATCATCATCAATGGGTGGTGGATGAGCGCAGCCATAAAATGAGGCTGGATAAATATCTATCCACGCAGCTCGATCTATCCCGCAGTAAGCTGCAAAAGCTTATTGAAGCGGAAGCTGTTAAAATTGACGGAGATGGCACAAAAAACTGCGCCGCCAAAGTGCTAAGTGGGCAAACCGTCACGCTTGACTATGAACGCCAGTCTCAAACCGCCGATATTGTTCCCACAGAGATCCCGCTCGATATTATCTATGAAGATGAGGCATTGCTGGTCATTAACAAACCGGTGGGGTTGACGGTACACCCTGCCCCCGGACACCTCGATGACACGCTCGTCAATGCATTGATGGCCTATTGCGGTGACACCCTCTCCGCCATTGGTGGTGACGCACGCCCCGGCATTGTGCACCGGCTGGACAAAGATACATCCGGTTTAATCGTTGTCGCCAAAGATGACCACACACACAGCAAACTCGCTAGCCAACTGGCAGATCGCAGCTTAAGCCGTACCTATCAGGCATTGGTGTGGGGCATCCCCTCACCCTCCTCCGGCGTCATCGACGCTCCCATCGCCCGCCATCCGAAAGACCGTAAGAAAATGGCAGTCGTCGAACCAGGCCGAGAATCACGCACCCATTACCGCCTGCTGGAAAGTTTTGCCCAGGGCACAATAACCCGCGTTGAATGCAAGTTAGAGACGGGACGCACGCACCAAATACGGGTGCATATGCAGCATATAGGGCACCCATTGATTGGCGATACTCTTTATGGAGGGCGGCAACGAGCGGCAAAACAATCGCTGTCCCCTGCCCGGCGTGACATGTTGCACAGCTTCCCTCGTCAGGCACTTCATGCCTGCGCTTTAGGCCTGATTCACCCGAATACCGGAGAAGAAATGAGCTGGACGGTGCCGCTTCCATCCGATATGAAGACACTGATTGAAAACCTCAAATCGTAACCATAACACCATGACAAAAAATATTATTTCTGACATTCGCTTCCACGCAACAGGGGGTGGTATTTTTATGTCAGATTATTCGCTGACAATGCTTATTCCCAGCACGGTGAAAGATAATCCGCAGTGGCAACAGCTGCGCGATTATATGCATGAACATGGTGAGAATGTGCGCGTCAATCAGCCAATTGTCAAAGAAGGCGGCGACACATTGTGGCGCTTTCGCTGGCGCATGACACCGGATGCCATTAATGCAGCGCTAGAGCATATATTAGAGCACGAATGCGCTGCAAACCATATTCAGGTGGAAAATATATTCTACGATTTGCATCGCGCCATACAACTGGACACAGAAAAGCTTGGCCAACGTGGTGAGTTGTTTGCCCAGCAACTGGATGATTTATCCGTTCTTGAAGCAGCAGTTGGCGAGAAAGTGGCGGCAATGAATGCTGAGGAGCGCCAGCGCATGACCGGCACAGGGTCATAAGCCAGACCAGATGATAGCAATCGCTAGATCATCTAAAAATCGATATAACTCTCATACGGCACAAAATCCGCTCCCCCCGCATCCATCACGGCTGAAAAATCAGAGCCGTAGAGCATTTTTGGAAGCCAGGTTGCCAATTCCGGAACCAAGGCCAATGCCACCAGTGCCAATAGCTGAATGCCGACGAAGGGCAGAACACCCCGATAAATCTGTGTCGTTTTGACCTCAGGCGGAGCCACACCACGCAAATAGAACAGTGAAAACCCGAAAGGTGGCGTTAAAAAAGAGGTTTGCAAATTCACTGCCATCATCACTGCCAGCCAGACAGGGTCAGCCCCCATTAAGAGCAACACCGGGGCGACAATGGGCACAACCACAAAGATAATTTCAATAAAATCAAGGAAAAAGCCCAATAGAAACATCAATAGCATCGTCACCAGCATGGCGCCGAACAAACCACCCGGTAAATCACTCAAAAAACCATGTACCATATCGTCGCCGCCATAGCCGCGAAACACCAGACTAAACAACGTCGCACCGATGAGAATCACAAATACCATGCTGGTCACCTGTGTTGTGCTACGCATCACACCCCGCAGGTTTTCATAGGTCAATTGCTTGCGGCAAGCGGCAAGAATCATCGCCCCAACTGCACCGACAGCGGCAGATTCGGTGGCCGTTGCAAGCCCCCCCAAAATAGAGCCGAGCACGATAAAAATAAGAAGCAATGGTGGCAGTAGCGCACGTAGCAACACGTTCCAGACGCCACGCTCGAGAATGCGCTCTCGATCTTCACGCGGCAATGGCGGCATAGCATCAGGCTTCCACATGCTATATATTACCTGCCAGAGGATATAGAGCGCCACCAGCATCAGCCCCGGCATAAGTGAACCAACAAACAAATCAGCAATCGAGACAGGCTCAGGCGATGGCACCCCCTGCTCCATCTGACTACGCTGGAAGGCACTGGAAATCTGATCACCCAGTAGAATCAGGACAATCGATGGTGGAATCACCTGCCCTAATGTACCGGCAGCGCAAATTGAACCACAGGCAATGGACGGATTATAGCGATTGCGCAGCATGGTGGGCAGCGAGATCATCCCCATCGTCACCACGGTTGCCCCAACAATGCCGGTGGATGCTGCCAGCAAGGCCCCGACCAGCATCACGGAAATGCCAAGCCCACCGCGAATACCGCCAAACAGGGCAGACATGGTCTCCAGCAATTCTTCAGCAATCTTTGCCCGCTCCAACACCACACCCATATAGACAAAGAGCGGCACGGCAATGAGCAAATCATTGATCATAATTCCATAGATACGGTTTGGCAGCGCGCTGAGATAACTCAGATCAAACGCACCCAGCAACGCTCCAAGCCCGGCAAAGGCCAATGCCACGCCACCCAGCACAAACGCCACCGGATACCCCAGCATCAGGCAAACGCAAATAGTCAGGAACATGAGAATAGCAAGCGATTCAGCCATGAGGGGCCTCCTCACCGCCCTTCTCTTCCAACCCTGAAAAATCACCTGTGCGTAACCGGCAAGTCGCATCGATGACGATGCTCAACCCTTGCAGCGCCAAAACAGCACAAAACGCCCAGATACTGGTTTTAAGCAGGTAAATACCTGGCATCCCGTTATATTCTGTGGAGGCCTCGCGAATCGCCCAGCTATTGAGGATAAAGTCCGTCGCGTACCAGCCAATCGCCGCGCAAAACGGCCAGAGCAGAAGCACTGTTCCCAACAGATTGACCCATAATTTGAGTTTTACCGTAAACCGGCTGTAGCACACATCCACCCGCACATGGCCACCGGCCTTGAGTGTGTAGCCCGCCCCCAGCAGAAACACAAAGGCATGCATGAAACGCACCAGTTCCTGCTCCCACGGATAACCGCTGGCAAACAGATAGCGCCGCATGACGATGGCAAACGTCATCAATACCATACCCAGCGTCAGCCAGGATACGGCTCGCCCCACCCATTCATTCAGACAATCAATGCCCTGCCAGATGCGTTGTAATGTGTCGATCATGCCCCCTGCTCTCGTGCGTTCTATCACGAAGGAGCATCATAGCTACGCGATAACGCTGGCCTTGCAAAGCTTCTAATATGCTGCAGCGCAATAGCATTCAGGTGGTGCTATCCAGGCCAATATCCACCGCTACGGCGGAATGCGTCAGGGCGCCGATGGAAATGTAATCCACACCTGTATCGGCAATGCTGCGGATCGTTTGCAACGTAACGCCCCCTGATGCCTCTAGCTTGACAGAACGATCACCACGCATTGCCACCGCTTCTCGAAGCATGTCTGGTTTCATATTGTCCAGTAATATGACATCGGGTGAAGCGTCGAGCGCCTCTTTCACTTGCTCCAGTGTATCGCACTCCACCTCAATAATCATGTCTGCAGGTGCCCCTGCTCTGGCCCGCTGAATGGCCTCAGTAATAGACCCAACGGCGACAATGTGATTGTCTTTGATAAGAATGCGATCATCCAGCCGCAACCGATGATTTTGCGCCACCCCGCACAGACAGGCATATTTATCAAGATAACGCATGCCTGGCATGGTTTTACGCGTGTCCAGAATCACAGCATCCGTCCCGGCAACCGCATCCACATAACGCCGGGTTAAGGTCGCCACTCCGCACATGCGCTGCAGCAGATTCAGAACGGTTCGTTCTGCGGTGAGAATGGAAGACACCGGACCGGAAATCTCCGCTAGCGCCTCTCCTGCCTGATGCTGCTGCCCGTCTTGGGCGTGAATTATAACTTGCAAACTGGAATCGACGACCTGAAATACCCGCATAAGTACATCTATGCCCGCCACCACGAGAGGCTCACGTGCCACAACAGCATATGTTCCTATCAAGTCATCGGGCAGTAGTAACTGTGATGTGATGTCGCCCTCGCCTATATCCTCATGCAATGCATCAGCAATGATACGCTCTACATTAGCCTGCAATTCGGCAGAGTAAGCACAGGAAATAAGATGCGCCACGAGAAAGAACCTTCACAACAGAAAATGGTAGATGTGAAAGGATATAGCGGGAATGGGGGTTGGCCGCCACAATACTGTGACGACCGATACCCACTAGCCTAAACGTCGCGCAGCGCTGAACGCTCTGAAGAGCATAAAGAGCGCCAGCAAAGCACCTGTAATTCCTGCTGCCAACACCGGGTCAAACCGGTTGTTGAACGACAGCAACACGAACCATGCCGGTACCCATGCAAAGAAACTGACGACTAGCATGAGGAAACTTATAGCTGCAAAATTATTTGCCGCGATTTCAGCCTCGCTCAGCTCCTCTTCTTCGTCGTCCGCGTCTTCGGCTTCGACTGCCTCAACCGGCGCTTCTGCACCATCTGCCCCTAGGGCTTCTGCACCACCTTCGGCATCACCTTGGACTGCATCATGCAGTCTCGCGAACGAAGTCCGCACGGATTTGCGGAAACCCATCAATTTCATACCGAACGTCAGAACGGCAAAAAATGCTGCGGGGCTGCAAAGAACCCCAAGATCGGGTAAAGCATAAACATACCTCCAAGAGGATATGCCAACAGATTAGTGATCAACCAAACTGCATGTTAATCGCGAAATATAGTAAACAGTGCTTCTTACTGTTTTATGACAACACTA
>CAYSXY010000080.1:0-6735 GCA_964435165.1 uncultured Rickettsiales bacterium | reverse complement strand
AAATGGTAGCAAAGGAGGTCAAAAAACCAAGGAAATCTGGGAAAAGCTGCAAAAAGTCGCTATAGCGCAAGATGATCTTTTCGCTAGGGCGGAAAAGCGCATTGAAGGCTCTAGCAGACACATCAGCGAGGTGCTACCGCATCTAGAACTAAAACCAGAACCATAACCAAAACTAAAATTATTATAGAGGGAGCTAAAACTGTGGATAACTCTAAAATGTGAGCTAAACATGTCCATAACTATTGACTAATATAACCCGTCTACTATTATCGACATATGAAGCTAGAACATGCCATCAACGCCTTCACTGCGCTTTCACAGGAAACACGGCTAAAGGTGTTCAAAATTCTTATTGAGTATGGAAGCAGCGGTACGGCTGCTGGAACGATCAGTGATCGTCTTGGAATTCCGCACAACACACTGTCCTTCCATTTATCTCACCTCACGCAGGCAGGCCTGATTACGTCACGCAAGCAAGGCCGCTCTATGATCTATGCGGCTAATGTCGCATCCATCGAGGGGCTGATCGGCTATCTGCGTGAGAACTGCTGTATCAATGAGGAAGGTGAGCAATCTTCCTGCCAAACAACACAAAATGAGTGCTGCTGATGAAACGTATTCTTGTTCTATGTACTGGCAATAGCTGCCGCTCCATTATGGCCGAAGCACTGATTAACTCACTCGGCGCAGGACGTTATGAAGCGGTCAGTGCCGGAAGCAACCCCGCCGGTTATGTACATCCTAAATCCGTCGAAACGCTGAAAAGGCATAGCATTGGCGTAACTAATCCAACCAGCAAGTCATGGGATGACTTTGCAGGCAAGCATTTTGATCTGGTGATTACCGTTTGCGATGCCGCCGCCGCTGAAAGCTGCCCCGCATTTCTTGGTAAACATGAAAAGCTGCATTGGAGTACGCCCGACCCGGCGAAGGCCACCGGCACGGAGGAGGAAATCAACGCAGCGTTTAATGAGGCGTTTAACTTATTAAAACAACGAATCGAAACTGAATTACTATGACTGAACAATCTCCTTTAGGATTTTTTGAACGTTATCTATCCCTTTGGGTTGCCTTGTGTATCGCTGCGGGTGTGGGGCTGGGCGTGGCTGCACCTTCTATCTTCCAGAGCATCGCTGAGATGGAATACGCCAAGGTCAACCTCGTGGTGGCTGTGTTTATCTGGGTGATGATTTACCCGATGATGGTCAATGTCGATTTTGCCAGCATCAAAGATGTAGGTCGTAAGCCGAAAGGACTTTGCATCACGCTGGTGATTAACTGGCTCGTCAAACCCTTCACCATGGCTGCACTTGGCGTGTTGTTCTTTGAGCATGTGTTCGCTGGACTTGTCGCGCCCGAAACTGCTAAAGAATATATCGCAGGCATGATACTGCTCGGCGTCGCGCCCTGCACCGCGATGGTATTTGTCTGGAGCCAGCTGGTGCGCGGCGATGCCAATTACACATTGGTGCAAGTGTCCATCAACGACATCATCATGATCTTTGCCTTTGCGCCCTTGGCAGCGTTTCTGCTCGGCGTAACGGATATTGTCGTGCCGTGGGAAACCTTGCTCCTTTCCACCATCCTCTATGTGTTGATTCCGCTGGCCGCCGGATATGCCACGCGCCGCAAGCTGGATAAAAACCATGAACAGGAACGCATCGAGCGATTCACCGCCAAAGTAAAACCGTATTCCATCATGGGCCTGCTGGCCATGGTGACACTGCTGTTCGGCTTTCAGGCACAGACGATCCTCGATAAGCCGCTGGTGATTGCACTTATCGCCGTGCCATTGCTGATCCAGAGCTACGGCATTTTCTTTATCGCCTATGGCTGGGCGTATCTCTGGCGTGTGCCGTTTACCACCGCCGCACCTGCCGCACTGATCGGCACATCCAACTTCTTCGAGCTGGCCGTGGCGGTGGCCATAAGCCTGTTTGGGCTGCACTCCGGCGCGGCACTCGCTACCGTTGTCGGCGTACTGGTCGAAGTGCCGGTGATGCTCTCGCTCGTGGCATTTGCTAATAGAACACGGTATAAATTTGTTTGAGGGTACTTATGAATGCAGAAATAATGATCCGTGAAACACATACCGATGATCTGTCTGTCCTTGAGGCGCTCTATCACGCTGCCTTTAATGAGGAAGATTTATTCCCGCTGGTGCAGGAGCTACTCGCGGATACACAGAACACCAGCCATCTTACAGCGGTATTGGATGGTGATGTTGTTGGCCATATTGTTTTTACCAAATGCCACGCCAGAGGATGTGCCGTTAGCACTGCTGGGGCCGATGGCTGTGCTGCCAGACCATCAACGAAATGGAATTGGTAGCCGGTTGATTCAGGAGGGTATCACGACCTTGCGCGAGCAGGCGGTGGTGAAACTGCTGGTGCTGGGTGATCCGAATTACTATGGCCGCTCCGGTTTTGTGCAAGAGCAAAACATTAAACCTGCATACCCCATCCCTGACGAATGGAAGCCAGCGTGGCAATCCATCATGCTGTCAGATGGTGCGGCCTCTCCATCCGGCACGCTGCAGGTGCCTGCGCCATGGCAGCGGCCTGAACTGTGGTCGGAGTAAACCCATTTATTACTCAATCGAGCGCAAGGTACTCCCGTGGGGTCCCCCTTACGGGTACGCCGAGGGCGCGGCGTTTTACTAGGCACAAATCCTGAAAAACCATTTCGTTTCGTTTTCTCGATGCTAAAACCAATATAAAACAAATGCTTAACTATAGAAATAGCGAAATGGGGGTATGTGGGGGCATTTCGTTTGGAAAGGTGTATGCACAAAAAGTGCTGCATCGTGTTGCAATCTGTTGCACGGCGTTGCCATGCGTTGCATGCCGTTGCAAAACGTTTCAACGTGTTACTTGCCGTTACACCGCGTTACCAAACGTTACACGGCGTTACATGGTGTGACGAGAGGTGACATGATGTGACGGCTTGTGACACCGCTCCTCTGATGTAGAACAGCGCGTGTAATTACATAAACCTTTTGCTTATTAGACAAAATTCTCTATTTTCACATAAGTGCAATTTTCACCGTAGGGATATTGGTCTATGAGCAATGAAGAGTTGATTACTATCAAAGAGGTGTCGGAATATCTGAAAGTCGCGGAAAAGACCGTATATCGGATGGCGGCTGAGGGGAAAATCCCAGCCTTTAAAGTAGGCGGATCATGGCGCTTTCGCCATCATGAAGTACAGGAATGGCTGGAAAATCAACGTAATAATAAAAAGGCTCAGTAACACATGGCGAATCTTTTGCAAAAAACGGTGAATACAAAAACGGAGCCAAAGCTGGCCACCGGCATTACACCGCACCACGCAAAATATTACGCTCATGAGTTGACCGCCAAGAAACCGGCGCATCTGATTGATCGTCTGACATATTCCCTCGTGGAAGCCTCCGTTGATCTCAATCCACACCAGATTGAAGCGGCACTATTTGCGTTGCGCTCTCCACTTTCCAAGGGCGTGATCCTCGCTGATGAAGTTGGCTTGGGCAAAACCATTGAAGCTGGGTTACTGCTTTGCCAGTATTGGGCAGAACATAAACGCCGCTTATTAATCGTTTGCCCTGCATCCCTTCGCCGCCAGTGGTCAATTGAGCTGGAAGAAAAATTCCGCATGCCCAGCCTGATTCTGGAGAGCAAAACCTACCAGAAAATGGAAAAGGATGGCATGGCACCGCTGATGTTTGAGGGTGCGATCATTATGTCCTTCCACTTTGCGGCAAGATTGAAAGATGAATTACAGCGCATTAATTGGGATTTATGCGTGATCGATGAAGCCCACAAGCTGCGGAACGTCTATAAAAAAGATAATAAAATGGGCAAGGCAATCTGCGAAGCCCTTCAGGATAAGCGCAAAGCTCTGCTCACCGCCACCCCACTGCAGAATTCATTAATGGAGCTATATGGTCTTGGCATGCTGATTGATGATCGTATCTTTGGCAGCGAAGAGGCTTTCAAAAATAACTACATCAACGGAAAGCCAAATCTGGTGGAGCTGCAGGAGCGACTAAAACCCTTTGTCTACCGGACGCTCCGCCGTGATGTGCTGGAATATATCCGCTATACCAACCGTGAAGCCATCACCATTCCATTCACGCCGAGCAAGGAAGAGCAAGACCTCTATAATCTATTGTCTGATTTTATCCTGCGCCGCGACACTTATTCCATCCCCACCGCCCAGCGCAAACTGGTGGTGCTGGTGATACGCAAGCTCCTGTCATCGTCCACTTACGCCATTATCGGCACATTGAAAACCATCCGCCAACGTCTGCTTGATCTGCAGAAAAGCGAAGAAGTGGAAGAAAATGTCGCTGGTCAGCTGGCGCACGATAATGAACTTGGCTCTGAATATGACGAGGAAAGTGAATCGCTACCAGCGAAGCCTCCTAAAATCCTTAATCAGGATGTGAATGAAGACAAGCTGAAGGCGGAGCTGGCCGAGATTGAGCATTATATTGAGATTGCCCGATCCATCACCATAGAAACCAAGGCTATAAAATTGCTGCACGCGCTGGAGGTCGGTTTTGAGCGCATGCAGGAATTAGGCGCACAGGAAAAAGTGATCATATTCACCGAATCCAACCGCACCCAGCGTTATCTTCGGGAATATTTGGAACAACAGCCAGCATATCAAGGCCAGATCGTTACCTTCAACGGCCAGAATAATGATGAACTGGCACGCAGTATCTACAGCCAATGGAAAGAAGAGCATGATGGCTCGGATCGCATCACCGGTGCGCGAGATGTGGATATGCGCCAGGCACTAGTGGATCATTTCCGCCACCACGCCAAGGTGATGATTGCCACCGAAGCAGCGGCAGAGGGTATGAACCTGCAATTCTGCTCATTATTGGTAAATTACGATCTGCCATGGAATACCCAACGCGTAGAGCAGCGCATCGGGCGTTGCCACCGGTATGGCCAGAAACATGATGTGGTGGTGATCAACTTCCTCAATGAGACAAATTGGGCCGACCAGCGCATTTACGAGCTGCTTCGCTATAAATTCCAGCTTTTTGATGGTGTTTTTGGTGCGTCCGATGAAGTGCTGGGTCGTATTGAAGATGGGATCGACTTTGAAAAACGCATTTCCGATATCTTTGATACCTGCCGCACACCTGATGAAATTGAAGCCGCCTTCAACAATCTGCGTGAAGAATTGGATGAGCCTATCACAGAGCGCGTGACTCAGGCACGCAAGATGCTGTTTGAGAATTTTGATGAAGATGTGCATGGGCGTTTGAAGCTCCACAAAAAACAAGCCGAAGAACGCAAGGATGAAATGCCCGACTTCTTCTGGCTGCTTACGAAATATGTGCTGATTGAGAAGTTTTCCGACCAGTTTATGGGTGAATATCACTTCGATGATCAACGCCGCATGTTTGGCACGCTGAAGGATGAAATAGAAAAACCCGCAAACTGGCATGAGCGAAAAGTAAACTGCTCTTTTGCCTATCGTCTGACTGGCTCTGATGCCCATGATGAGCGCGACCGTTGGAGCATGATGTCCAAGCAAGAGCGCAAACGCATCAAGCTGCAGCCGAGAATCTATAAGCCGTCCAGCGACCTCGGCAAAAAAGTGCTGGCTTCGGCCAAATCACTGGAAACCGGTCCGGCCCACCTTGTCTTTGATTATGAAAGCTACCCGCATAAAATCACCGTGCTGGAAAATCTGCGCGGTACGGCCGGCTGGATACGCGCCACCGAATTAAACGCCAAGAGCTTCGAGGAAAACACCCACATGATATTGGCGGCTGTAGACGCCGACGGCAATCAAATCCCTGATGAGGTGGCCCGGAAGCTGTTCAAACTGCAGGTGAAAGAGGAAGGAAGCTATCGCACGCCGCCGGATGAGGCCCTGCTTAGCGGCATAGTGGAAGACGCTTTCAGCGATTTCCTGCAAGGCATGGACCAACACAATAGCGACTTTTTCAATGAGGAAATGGAAAAGCTGGATAAATGGGCGGAAGACCGGCGCACCGGGCTGAAAGCCAGCCTCAAGGAGCTGGATGAGCAGATCAAGGAAATGAAGAAACATACAAGGCAGACCGGCAACCTGCCGGACAAGCTGGCGCTGCAGAAGAAAATCCGCAAGCTGGAAGGCAAGCGCGACGAGGCGTGGCGGGAATACGACAACTCGGCGAAGATGATCGAGGAGAAGAAGGACGAATTAATCGACATGGTGGAGTCGCGGCTGAAGCAGCAGACCTCGCGCCATGAATTATTCAATATCAGTTTTGAGATACATTAAGGAGTAAGAAATGAGCCTAAGCCTGTTATACAACATAGGAAAAGATGTCGCAAACCTGATCCAGATGACAGAAGGTGATCCGGTGGTTGCGGACGGGACGGATATTACCCCGCTTATCCAGCAAGGGCTATTAGACGGAAGCCCAGAGGATTATCGCTGGAGTAATGAGAAGAAGCTGTTTTCACGCACCGAAACCGATGCATCGGAATTCGAATTGGTATGGCTGGTTGACAGCAAAAAACGGATCAAAAGAAAACTGATTATTAACGACAGGCAAGGCAATGCCGAACTTTATCTGATTCGCAAAAAACGGGAGGCATAGCATGGCAGAACCACAAAAAGTAAAATTGGAATCGATGGATATAGCGGAGGAAAAGCGCGAGCAGCTTAAAGGCCTGTTCCCGGAAGCCTTCAGCCAGGGCAAGGTGGATTTCGACCAGCTGAAACGCGCCCTGGGTGAATGGG
>CAYSXY010000079.1:0-6767 GCA_964435165.1 uncultured Rickettsiales bacterium | reverse complement strand
TCCGTTTGCCAATCAATAAATCCATCCCGTTAAAAAAATCACAACAGAACCTATAAAAGAATCGTAACCACAACGAATAAAAATTGCAGGGCTGGAATATTCGTATCAATAGTTCATTGGTGAGGCCATTGCATCACAATGTCAGGCTTATAAAATAAATTAAGCACATGCATAGCGTGGTGGAGATTTATCCTTTACGATTTTCAGAGTCGCTTTCTGAACGAAATAATCCTGTTATCGCCCACCATTTTAGTTGCGTTTCATCATCTTTGTGCTGATATTGATAATGAGTTGCAGCAATGTAATGATGGTCTATGTTGCCTTAAAACTGTCATAAAGGCATGGTAGTGAGGCCGTGTGAAGAGAAGAATAATGAGTATTTATGGCACAGTTTAAAAATACCAATGCGCAGTCTCCCGTCTACGGCGTGCAGCTTGATGTGCAGGCCGGTGATGGTCGTGTCTATGTGATGGCACGAAACAATGCCGGGGCTGTTGCTGAGGCCATGCGTCAGGTGGGGCTGAATGTCGTGGCGGCAGCAGAGAGTCGCACGGCAGGTATGGTGGTGGTGCAGACGGTTGATGGCGGGCAATCGGTATTTCAGCAATTGCAGACACTTTTTCCAGCGGATCGTTTTGTTGAGGACGTAGCTCAGCAGGAGAAAAAAGGCTTTGATTTAATGAAGCTGCGTGGCTGGCTTGGTACTACCGGTCAGGCATTCCGCATCTGGGGGTCGCTGGTGCGTGGTGGTATGGATAACCAGGCCGCCAAGGGCGAGTTGATTAGTGCGGTGCCGTCTCTGACATCGAATTTGATTTATGCCGGGCTTGGTAGCCAGGTGAAATGGGATGATCGCGCCTATGATGCAGCGACGGCGCGAATTAATCAGCTTTTTGGGCTTGACGATGAAGCGGTGCGCATTATATCCGGCCAGATTCAACTGGCTGAGCAAGACCGGCGAGATAATGAAAATGTGTTGGAATCTGCCGCTCGATTTATGCGTGAAAATTCGGTCAAAGTGGCTGCTGGAATCAAGCTGCCGGCAAAAGCACTGGCCGCTAAAGAGGAATATCAGGCGAAAATAGAAGATCCCCGGGGAAAACCAACCGAAGATGTAATTGCCCCGACCTTAGCAACGTTAGGGAAGCTCATTAATATTGCAGGGGAAGATGTTCGCACCTTGCGAAAACCACCAGCATTGGCGGGAGAGTTTGTTGACCGAGCTTTTGAGAAAGAGGTGAAGCTAGGGCCATTACAGAGATTTGCTCGGACTTTCAGTCCGATGAAATTTTATCGTACAGCACGAGAAATCGGCTTTATCGGTATGATTCGCCAGGAAGCGATGGCCGTGAGTAGTGCTCTGGAGATTACTAATTTTGCACTCAGGGCCAAGGCTTCGGTATTTACCGATGAGCAGATGGAAGAGAAGCGTGCCAAGCATGCTGAAGCCAAAGCGAATGAACATCGATTGCCAGCGTTGATTGAAGCGGGCGAGGAAGAAGAAGCAAAGAAAATTAAGAGCAACCTGTATGACCCTGATAAGGGAAAGGTGAATGTTGGGCGTTATCATTTTGACTGGCGCAAAATGGTTGGGGCGGTGTTGATTGAAATCGGACTCTTTGCCAAGGCGATGGCGCCGCAGACGAAACGTTATCTGGATGTGGAAAAAGTGCTGGATTATGTAGCGCTGGCGGCAGTGCAATCCGGCACGGTGGATATTGAAGCGGCTGTTGCACAGATTGAGTTGGAATTATCACTCCAGCGCGAGGCGAAAAATGTGAATATTGCTACGTTGCACACGGCGCTGGCCGGGCGGATTGAAATGCTGGGAGGTATTCCACCGCGTCAGGTTGCAGTACGTGTCACTGATGGCCCGGTGATTGCCAAAGGGCTGGATGAGTCGATGCATGGGCCTGACCATTCAGTCGTGCGACCGGCATTTGATGTGCCTGTCGCTCAGTCGGCAGCCGCCACTCGGTCAGGCGAACCGCGCTCTGTTCTGCAGCCCGACTTCACCGATCCGGATGTGCATTTGCGTCATGAACGCAGCACGGAGATTGCGGCAAATTATCAGCAGCAGAAAGTACCGGCTTAATACGGCTTAGTGGCTGATTGGGCCTGCATTCTCGTTTGCACTTAATGCCCATTCCGGCACTTCGCCATAGATGACATCAAATACCGATGGCAGTAGCAGGTAGCAAACAATATTAATCATGACGATGGCGATCATATTCAGCCAAATGCCCGAGCGTGCCATATGTGCGATGCGAATGAGGCCAGAGCCAAAGACAATGGCATTGGGCGGGGTGCCTATGGGGAGCATGAAGGCGCAGCTTGCTGCCATGGCGGCCGGGACGGCCAGTGCCAGGGGATTCTCGCCAAAGGTGAGGGCGACGCTGACAATGACCGGCAGGAAGGCCGTGAGTGTGGCGACATTGCTCATCAGTTCCGAGAGGAAAATGATGGCGATGGTGATGAGCAGTGTTAGTTCAAACGTGGAGAGTTCACCGATGCCCCCAACTTTATGGCCCATCCATTCGGCAACACCATATTCATTGAGGTAACTGGCGAGGGTGATGCCCCCACCGAGCAGGAGCAGGATGCCCCAGGGAACGTCGCGTGTTTCATTCCATGTCAATAGTTTGCGGCCAGGTTCGTCACCTGCACTGATGATAAAGAGCAGCATGGCGCCGAAAATGGCAATGGAGGCGTCGGGCAGGGGGATGGAGAATGCCTCACTGATCCAATCGCCAGTCATCCATAGTCCAGCCGTTAAGGCAAAGACGGACAAGGTGCGACGCTCGCCGGAGGACATGGGGCCAAGCCCTTTGATTTCATTATTGATCAGGTCGTCAACGCCTTCGCCATGGGCCATGGAGCAGGGATACAGAATGCGTGTGAGTAGTAACCAACTGATGATGAGCATGCAGATGCCGAGTGGCACACCCACCATCATCCAGTCGATGAAGCGGATATCAAGATCATACACCTGGCTGAAATAGCCTTTGAACATGACATTGGTGGAGGTGCCGACCAGTGTCATGCCGCCGCCGATGGTGGCGGCGTAGGCCAGGCTGATCATCATGGCGATGCCGAAATTTTGCCGCGCTTTTTCATCACCGGGATTTTGCTCCATGAGCAAGGTGACGACAGACAAGGCAATGGGTAGCATCATGACGGTGGTGGCGGTATTGGTGATCCACATAGAGAGGAATGCGGTGGCGATCATGAAGCCAGCGATGACACGGTTGGGCGAGGTGCCGATCATCCGGATAGTGTAGAGCGCGATGCGTTTATGCAAATGCCAGTGCTGCAGAGCAACGCCCAGTATAAACCCGCCAAGTGTCAGGGTGATCGCCGAATCAGAGAAGCCGCTGGCGGCATCATCAACACCGCCAAGCCCAAGCAATGGAAAGGCGACGACGGGTGTGATGGCGGTGACAGGAATGGGCACGGCCTCGGTAATCCACCAGATGGCCATAAACAGTGCGACGACGAGCACGCGCCAGCCCTCGGTGCTTAACCCTTCCGGCGCAGGGCTGAAGAGAAAAAGACTTAAAAAAAGCAATCCCCCCAGTAAGCCAGCCGGCTTAAGGCGGCTTTTGCTGACGATTTCGTTCATGCTGTCTCTCTGCACACTGTCTGTGAATCGTTAACACATCTGCATAGCGGGTTGGCCATGCTAGGACAAGTAGATTAGGCAGTGTGACTTGTAAGTGACTGCAATTAAATTGTCATTTTACTTTAAGCGGCGAATGGCCTAAGCAGACGAGGAATGTTCGTTTAGTCGGCTGTTAATTATAAAAATAAAACAGCCGGATTGGAGCACTCTTATGAGAAACAGGAACAGTTGGTTCCTGGCCTTTATTGCATGGACAATGGCGCTAAGCCTATGCTTCATTGCAGGGGTGATGCTTGTCGACTTTATCGTCGGCATTGCAGCCATGTTCGGCATGTAAGGTCTCCTCAGTGAGGTGGTGCGCTATGCAGCACCTCACGTCAGGAGGATTCAGTACCTATCTGTATGTGTTTGTTTGCATGACTTTCATCCTGCGATTGTAATGAGATTGGTGACAGAGAGATGCCCGCCTTCGCGGGCATGACGCTGTACTTACGAATGTCGAGGCACACAAATCACGAATGATTTATGTTCTGCTCAACGTTTCATCCGTAAGGCTTGTTCGGCCACGCGTTTGCCCAAGCGCTCTGCCGTGACCAGGTCACCTTCTGGCGGGGTGACATCCGGGCTGGCATTATCGGACTGCGCCATGGCCCCAAGGTAAGCGCCTATGCGGTTGATAGCGTCAGGCTTGCCCGATTCGCCTTTTGGCGACTGGTTCATTTCACCAAGGCCTACCCAAATCATACTATGTTGCATGGCAAAGATAGTGAGTTGCACCAGAGAGTTGAGCTTATCACCGCTCATGCTGCCGGAGTTGGTAAAGCCAGCGGCAATTTTGTCTTTCCATTGCTGTTGAAACCAGACTTTGGATGAGGCATCCATAAAGGCTTTGAATGGAGCTGAGAGAGAACCCATATAGGTGGGGGCGCCGAAAATGATGGCATCAGCATCATTGAGTTGTGATGGGTCATCAGTCATGTCCTCCGCTTTAACAAGGCGTGTGGTAATGCCTGCCACGCTTGCAGCGCCTTTTTCCACATGCTGAGCCTGTTTTTCCGTATGGCCGAAGCCGCTATGGTAGACAATGGCAATTGTCGTCATGATATTCTCCTTTAGAGTTATGTGATTAGTGGGATGCAGGCACATCGATGATCAGTACGTCACTATCCTCCAATGCCTGCAACTGTATGTTGGACTGGTTGGTAATCTCCGCTCCATCCCCTTCGTTCATTGATACACCCTCTACCTCAATGGAACCTTTGGAGACAAGTAGATAGGCCTGATGGCGAATCGGGTGTTCCAGCGCGGTTCCAGATGTCAGGTGTCCGGCGTGGATCGTGGCATCCTGATGGATGTAAAGCGGCGCATTGCCATCTCCTGAAACCAGCAGTGTGAGTTGATCGGAGGAGGGCGCATCCGGAAACTGATGGGCGTCCCAGTCCGGTTGAATCCCTTTTTCTTTCGGTTCGATCCAGATTTGAAACAGGGTGGTGTCTTCACTTTCCAAATTGTATTCGGAGTGGAAGATGCCTGTGCCGGCACTCATCACCTGTACGTCGCCCGCTTTGGTTCGGCCTTCATTGCCGCGGCTGTCGCGGTGAGTGATGGCACCGCTGCGAACATAGGTGATGATTTCCATATCCTGGTGGGGATGCGTGTCAAATCCCGCTCCGGCTTTGATAAGGTCGTCATTGATGACCCGCAAGGCGCCGAAACCCATACGTTTGGGATTGTAATAATTGGCAAAGCTAAAGTGATGACGCGTATCGAGCCAGCCATGATTGGCATGCCCTAACTGCTGATGAGGATAATGTGTGATCATGATATTCCTCCTTTAATAATGTAGTTGTGCTCTGATCCCTATCTTTACCAATTCCTTTAAATATGATAATTACTATATTTGTTATTTTATTGATTCCATTTGGTTATTAATATGGATGTGATATCCCGCATCGGCTTGTTTCTGGAGGTTGCAAAGCAGGAGAGCTTTGCCGGGGCGGCGCGTCAGTTGGGGATGACCGGCCCCGCACTCAGCAAACAGGTGCAGGCCCTGGAAGACCAGTTGGGTGTGCGCTTGCTGAATCGCACAACACGACATGTGTCGCTGACGGAAGAGGGGGCTATTTACGCTGAGCGTGCACGCAAAGCGTTGGAGGATTTGGCGGAAGCTGAGCGGCAGATTCAGGAACGCAGGGAATGCCCGACGGGCATATTGCGTGTGGGAGTGCCGATGTCGTTCGGGCTGCAATATCTGACCGTACCAATTGCCGATTTTGCCAGACGCTATCCTGATGTGGCGGTAGAAGTGGATTTTGACGATCGGCATGTGGATGTGATGGCTGAGGGCTATGATGTGGTGGTGCGCATCGGGGCGCTGGAAGACTCCTCTCTGATTGCGCGGAAGCTGGCGGACTGTCCGATCATTCTGTGTGCCAGTCCGGCATTGATTGAACGTCATGGCGTGCCGAATGTGCCTGCTGATCTGTCAACCTATCCGGCGATTCTCTACCATAAACATGGGCAGGTGAGCGAATGGCGTTATGTCGATTCGCATGGGAAGGCAGGGACTGTGGCGTTGCAACGTCGATTTGCCGCCAATAATGCCGAGATGATGCGTGAGGCATGTGTGCAGGGCATCGGCCTGGCATTACTGCCCATCTTCAGTGTTGCTGATGCGTTGCAATCCGGCGCATTAGTGCATCTGTTGCCGGACTATCGGACATGGCCAGAGCGTGGTATTTATGCGGTGTTTCCACAGAACCGGCATTTGTCGGCGCGTGTACGAGTTTTTGTGGATTGGTTGACCGCCTGTGCTGATGATTTTCCCTGGTCTGTTCGGACTATACGTTCCGCAGGACAGAGCATCACTCCATTAGGCGTGGGTGAATGAGTATCCGGACTGCGCGAGCAGGACGGCGAACACATGGCGTTCGTAGCCCCGCAGGGAAAACGACCCCGGGTTTACCCGAGGGGTATGGATTTCATAAAACTGTCACATTATGATTGTAGTTATCCAGTTCATGCATATGCGCGGTGTATATGATAAAAAAATATTCGATTATGCTGTTGAATTGACACAACTTTATAAACCAAAGCACTTTATTTGTGCATTGCAAAAATAAAAAATGCCGGTATAAAAATTAAA
>CAYSXY010000078.1:1777-7176 GCA_964435165.1 uncultured Rickettsiales bacterium | reverse complement strand
CACTTCGCAGCAGCAATCCAATGGTTGAAATAAAAATCACAACAGAACCTAGTCTCGCATAGCGAAAGGAAAACGTAGGATGAAAAAGCTAATCGTGTTGTTCCAGATTCTGTTCGGCTTCCGTCAGATTGCACACCTGCTCTGGTACATTGAGATGTCAGAAGGTGCATCTGAAGACGACTTTGCTCTCCTGTGGGGTGATTGGGTTGCTGTTCCGTCCAACTGGACGGTCGAGCGCCACCCGGATATTGAGGTCGTTACCGAACAATTCGCAGAAATCGAGTAGCACATCCAAGTTCAACGGGCGGTGGTTTCACACTGCCCCGCGAACCTATCTCTTCATCACATAATCTACCTTAAATCCATCGTCTAAGCTACTAATGTCAATGATTTGTCTTTGGTCTGTCATGTGCCCTTCATAAAGGTGCTTTATCATCTAATCGTGCCTTAATTTTACATTTTGCTAGAGGCACTAGTGGGGTCATCCCCAGATTGGATGTCAGAGATGGATATTTCTACTCTCGAACGTGATGCTCAAAGTGACGTACAGTCGGTTAGGGAGGCTGCCATCAAGGTAGCCCGCGCCATGCTTGATTTGACTTCCAGCAAGTTGGAAGATGCGGGTGAAAAACTCAAGCTCGCAAAAAGCAAGCCTGAGCGACAGGCACTCACGGCGCAGATCGCCCGTTTGCAGCAGCAAGAAGAGGCTCTCGAAGCGATTCTCTAAGCATCACATCCGGAGGGACAGGATTATACCTGTCCCAATGGGCCTGCCATTTTTCTCTTACACGTTACGCCGCTTTACGTGCACCGCCATCACCGCCATTCAGGCTACGCAGCACATAATGCAAGATGCCACCATTGAGGTAGTAATCCACTTCATCCAGCGTATCCAACCGGCATAGCAGCGTTGCCTGCTCACTGCTGCCATCCGTGCGGGTGACAGTAAGCGCTACATCCATATGCGGTGACAGGCCGTTGCTCAGGCCACTTAAGGCAATGGTCTCGCTGCCGTCGAGCTTGAGGCTCTGGCGATTTACCCCATCTTTGAACTGTAGCGGCAGTACGCCCATGCCGACGAGGTTGGAGCGGTGAATACGCTCAAAACTCTCGGCAATCACGGCTTTAATGCCCAGCAAATTGGTGCCTTTGGCCGCCCAGTCACGCGAGGAGCCGGTGCCATATTCTTTGCCGGCAATCACCACCAGCGGCGTGTTGCTTTTTTGATATTCCATTGCTGCATCGTAGATGCTGATGATCTCATCTGAGGGCGGTATTTTCGTCCAGCCACCTTCTTTGCCATCGGCCATTTCATTTTTCAGGCGGATATTAGCAAAGGTGCCGCGCATCATCACTTCATGATTACCCCGGCGTGAGCCGTAGGAGTTGAAGTCTTTCGGCATCACACCCTTTGCTTCCAGATACTTTGCCGCCGGGCTGTCCTTAGCGATCGATCCTGCCGGAGAGATGTGATCCGTGGTGATTGAATCACCCAGCAGCGCCAGAATCCGTGCGCCATCAATATCACTTGCTTTGCTGTCGCTCACCGCCTTCATACCCTCAAAATAGGGCGGGTGTTTCACATAGGTGCTGCTGTCCTGCCACTGATAGGTCAGGCCACCGCTGACAGAAATCTCCTGCCATTCCTTAGTGCCGGCAAACACGTCAGCATAGCGTTCTTTGAACTGCTTAGCGGTGACGCATTTGGCCACCAGTTCCTGTATTTCCTGCGTGCTTGGCCAGATATCTTTCAGGTAGACGGGCTGCCCGTCAGAGCCTGTGCCGATTGGGTCGTTGAGCACATCAATGTTCATATTCCCGGCAATGGCATAAGCCACCACTAATGGCGGTGAGGCGAGGTAATTACCCTTGGTCAGCGGGTGCACCCGGCCCTCAAAATTGCGGTTGCCCGACAGGACGGAGGTGACGGTAATGTCATTCTCACGAATCGTATCCTCAATTTCCTGCTTGAGTGGGCCGGAATTACCAATGCAGGTCGTGCAGCCATAACCGACCAAGTTGAAGCCCAATGCATCGAGATCATCCTGCAACTCGGCTGCTTCCAGATATTCGGTGACCACCTGCGATCCCGGCGCGAGCGAGGTTTTCACCCATGGTTGGACTTTCAAGCCTTTTTCCAATGCTTTGCGCGCTACCAAACCGGCGGCAATCATCACGCTGGGGTTGGAGGTGTTGGTGCAGCTGGTAATAGCAGCAATGACAACCGCGCCATGATCAATTGGTGTGCCCTTGGCATCGCCTGTGTTGCCGGATGCGCCAAAATCACTGACGAACTGGCTTGCCGCATTGGAGAGGGCGATTTTATCCTGCGGGCGTTTGGGGCCGGCAAGGCTGGGCTCCACCGTGCTCATATCCAGCGCCAAAGTGCTGGTGAAGGCTGGCTCTTGTCCCGGCTCACGCCACATGCCTTGCGCTTTGGCATAGGCTTCCACCAGCGGAATAGCATCCTCACGCCCGGTGAGCTCAAGATAGGTCAATGTTTCCTGATCAATGGGGAAAAAGCCGCAGGTTGCGCCATATTCCGGCGCCATATTGGCAATGGTTGCGCGGTCAGCCAACGGCAGATGATTCAGCCCATCACCATAAAACTCTACAAACTTACCGACCACGCCTTTTTCGCGCAGCATTTGGGTGACAGTGAGCACAAGGTCGGTCGCCGTGGTGCCTTCCTTCAACTTGCCTGTGAGTTTGAAGCCGACCACTTCGGGAATAATCATGGAGATTGGCTGGCCAAGCATCGCTGCTTCAGCCTCAATGCCGCCCACGCCCCAGCCCAGCACGGCCAGGCCGTTGATCATGGTGGTGTGGCTGTCGGTGCCGACAAGTGTGTCGGGGTAGGCAATGGTCTCGCCGCCTTCTTCTTTTGTCCAGACCACACGGGCGAGATATTCCAGATTCACCTGGTGGCAAATGCCGGTGCCTGGTGGCACCACGCGGAAATTATCAAACGCTTTGCTGCCCCATTTCAAAAACTCATAGCGCTCGCCATTGCGCTCCATCTCCAGTTTCACATTAAGGTCAAATGCCTGTTCGCTGGCATAGCGATCCACCATCACCGAGTGATCGATCACCAAATCCACCGGCGAGAGAGGATTAATCTTGGTGGCATCACCGCCGAGCGCCTGCATGGCATCGCGCATGGCAGCCAGATCGACCACAGCAGGAACACCGGTGAAATCCTGCATCAATACGCGGGCAGGGCGGTAGGCAATCTCATGGCTCGAGGTTTTTTTGGTCAGCCAGTCGGCTACGGCTTTGACATCGTCTTTTGTCACGGTGCGACCATCTTCATAGCGCAGCATATTTTCCATCAACACTTTGAGCGAAAAGGGCAGGGATGAGATATCGGCGCCTAAGGCTTTAGCGGCTTTCGGCAGATCAAAATAAGTGTAGGTTTTGCCTCCGGCGGTGAGTGTGCTGCGGCTGTTGAAGCTGTTTTGTCCGGTCATGGTGGCTGTTCCCTTTTTTGCACGTCAATAATTTGACGCGCTAGTTTACGCTCATGCGCCGCTAAGGCTGCGCGCCCACAATATATAACTTCATGGGGCGCTAGTCGTCGCGATGCTCCTCCGACTCAACAAATGATGTTGAGCCTAAAATTTACTAACGCTGGCGTTATAACACGCTAGCGCACCATAATACGCAAATTTTCGTGCGCAATTGTTAACGTACAGAGGTTAAAGAAGCCTTGCGCCTTGAAATGGCAAACAACCACGTATTGTCATGTAATTGTCACGTGAAAATTCTGTGCTTTGTCGATATATAACGGCGCAATAGTGTGATTCTATTGGTCGGTTCCGCGCGCAGTAACTGCTGCACCATTACTTACACGATAGAATCTGACAGAAAGGAGTGGGTAAAATGAAACCCACTGAACTTTTGCGTAACGCTGCCTTGCAAATGCGGGCAGAAGGATTGGATGTTCAAGAAGTCGGCACAGGCGTGAAACGCGCCCTCATCATCGAGGACTACGATGTCGTGATTGCTGTCGATGAGCAGAATGCCTATTACGGCACAGCTAGCACCTTGGAAGAGGCGCAAGCCACGGTAGACAAAGTCATTAAACATGGCAAGTTCAGCAGCGTGAGTTGGCTCGAGCAGTTTGATACTGTGATCGAAGCACAACACGCCTTCTGGCGCGATTACGATGATCCGCTTGAAGATGACGGCTACGAGCTTGACGACGATGATGAAGACGGGGGCGACTGGCTTTGGCCGCACGTGCCCATCGATGAAGACGAAGATGACGATGACCTGGGCGATGATGACTGGGACTGGGAAGACGACGTTTTCCCAACATCGTAACACCTGATTCATGAATCACACTATATCCATGGGAAGAAGCCGGTGCTACATAGCGCCGGTTTTTTCTTATCTACCGGCATCCCTATCTACAGCGTCCTCTATATAGGGTGGAGCTAACTTACAAGGATGACATCCCGGGCCTCACCCCAACCCACTTCCTGAGGGAGAGGGAGCTTCTCCATGCTGGAGCATGCATAAGCGGCCACTTTGCTATAATCGTTAAAAAATCATCACAAAACAGCCGCTTTCACAGAATTGTCATAAAAGTGAAGCCTTCATCGCGTATCTTGTAACTGTAAAAATCTCTCTTCCTCATGCGCCTTGTGTGATGGAAGCGAGTGTCTCTGCACCCCGCAGAGCGCCCCATCCCCGGGGCAGAATACTCGCCTCAACCCTGCATGCACCCTCGCATGTGGAAGAGAGGTATCTTTGATAGTTACGCGATAAAGGAGGTTACCTTATGAAAACGCGTAGCACGTTGTTCTGGATCACTTTGGTGGTCCTGTTCGGGCTGGTGTTTATGTCGCCAGTGATGTTCTTTGACAGTTCGGGAAATAACGCAGGCTCCGTTCTCGCCTACAGCGGGACAGAGCCGCCTCCGCCCGCCGGTGAACCCGGTGAGCAGGAGGAAGAAGAGGCTCCCGTCATCGAAGCAGATGACGCGGAGGAAGAAACCTTCGAGGAAGAAACCTTCGAGGAAGAAACCTTCGAAGAGGAAGAAACCTTCGAAGAGGAAGAAACCTTCGAGGAGGAGCCGGGTGCGGTTGTTCCAGTCATCCCTGCGGATGATGAGGAGGACGACGCGGCAACGGCTGTGCCGCAAATCCAAGCTACTGCTGCAGCACCAGCCATTGAAGTGCAAGGTGGTAATCACGGTGGTGCCATGCCGACAGAACCCTGCAAAATAAATTGCGGGGCTCCAACATCGGTACCTCCGACGAGCACTAATGTGCCTCCGACGAGCGTGCCTCCGACGAGCACCAATGTGCCTCCGACGAGCGTGCCTCCGACGAGCACCAATGTGCCTCCGACGAGCACCAATGTGCCTCCGACGAGCACCAATGTGCCTCCGA
>CAYSXY010000078.1:0-1677 GCA_964435165.1 uncultured Rickettsiales bacterium | reverse complement strand
CGTTGACGAATACGCCGGATCCTTCGGCAACACCGAACCCGACGTTGACGAATACACCGGATCCTTCGGCAACACCCGTCAACACGGATGTGCCGCCAGGCAACACGCCGATTCCAGCTTCGCCAACGCCTGTACCAACGGCAACCGCTACGGAACCGGTGGTGTTCGCACCACAGGCTGCTCCGGCAGAGTGCGAGGTGGTATTGCACTACCGCAACTACCACAGCCTTTTCCGGTCACAATCTCAGTTCCTGCGCAATTGGCAGGTGGTTGAGGTTGGAGAGGATTGGTTACGCAAGTCGGACGATGCACTCGTTAACGGTGAAGTTACCGCCGACATGGTGACTGAACTCGACGAGCAATATCCGCTCCCAACTGGCGAGTCGTGGTCGATCTTCGTTGGGGAACACTTAATCGCAGAGGATTTCGACACCTACATGGATGCCGAAACGCCGCTGTGGGACGGTGAAACCCAAGAACCAGTGATGGTCGAAGGACGCGAAGTCCTACTGGACCTGCGCGGCATGCCACTGACGCTCCAACGTACGTTTGGCGTGGATGAGGCAATCACCCTGTCAGTTCAGAGCAACGACGTGTTCGGGGTAGATCCCGTGCAATTCGTCGTTGTAGGAGACTTTGCCGAAATCATGCAGACAAGGATGGGCGGGTTTGACAACCTGCTTATCGACGAGTACCTGGCGACGGTCGGCTTCCAGGCACACACCCAGCTTCAGAACGCTGGCGAGCTTCAGGAAAGTCAGCCAGTGCCTGACTTGGGCGAAGGTTGCCTGGAGCCAGTCTGGTCACAGGCTGAGGCATTCTCCGTAATGTCCTCGGTTGGTGATGACGGTTATGTCTGGCAAGCCGAGGCGAATTTCCACCTCTATGAGGGGCAGGAGTCGCCATGGTTCGAGAACACCTTAGTGGAAGATGCTGAAGAAGCTCTGAGTATCCCGATGGTCAACCAACAGGTCCGCGAGGACTTTAGCTGGCCCGAGGGACCAGAAGGCTACTGGGGTGTCAACTTCGAGGCGCAGAGTATCGAACTCGACGGCGAGGAAGAGTACATTGTGCTCACCAACGTCGATGAGGACGATACGGCTCGCGTGAGTGAAGCCGTTTTCAACGGTGTGCCTGAAGCATGGGCGCGTCAAGAGACTAGCTGGGGCGAACCGGTGCTGGTCGCCATCGCGCCAAGCGATATTGCCGGTGCCCAGTCGCTTCAAGCTGAAGGTGAAGGTGCTGAAACTACTGTGGTGCAAGCGCAAGCTGTAAGCCTCGGTGGTGAAAGTTTCGAGAGGTATATCAATGCCCTGTTCATCCTCGAAGACGATGTGGTCGAGGATGAAGCCACACCCGTGGTGGAAGTGACGGAAGAAGTAAATGAAGGCGGTTTAACGCCAACTCCGACGCTCTCGCCAACCGAAACCCCAGCCACCCCGCCTTCGGGCAATGGTGGTGAAAATGGGGAATCGGGATTCAGCTTCGGCTTCGGCTGGATCGTGCTGATCGGCGTAGTGTTGTTCGCCTTGATTATTGGTGGGTTGTTCTGGCTTTCGCGCCGCCAACCCGCTGATGACGTTGCAGTCACCAACGAGGGTGACGACGAAGGCGATAGCTAAATCGGGTCAGGCAGTGGGAGTCCAATCCCCACTGTCTGACATCTCTTTAATGCGT
>CAYSXY010000077.1:0-7394 GCA_964435165.1 uncultured Rickettsiales bacterium | reverse complement strand
CTAGATGTTTAGTTTAATTTTCGATGTTTGCTTTTACCTCGAGATACTTTCAGTAGGCTGTTTGAATTCTGCACCAAAGATGAGCCATCCACCGTCAAGTGATTCACTATCGCCTTGGTTTGCTGCCTTTAAAGCCGATTGTCGTATATCTTTTGTAGCTCTCCACTCTTCTCCTGCGGCCGCAGCACCTAAAGCACCTGCGTAGAGTCGCACTTGGTGACTGGTGCCCTGGCTATTTCTGCCTTCCAGACTGCGTTTGAGTTCTTTATCGCTAATGTTGATTAATCCACTATGCTGTTCTTGCCGACTAACATCTGCTGTAGATGATATGAATATTGGTTTTCCGACGGGTTTATATTGGCTGCGGGCTTGTCCTTCTCCGCCCAATATTCTTGTTGATATGTTTTGCAACCATTGTGGTATTTTGGTTTGCAGTGACGGTATTGGATCATCATCAAAGGTAATACGATAAGTTCTGTTGCCTAATTTTTCTTCATATGAATCATGCTCTGGGCCGGAACGATATACATGTGTTGTTCCCATCGTTACGACGGTTCCTATATCGTAGCCGTTTTCATGCAATTCATAGCTGATAAGATTGGCTAGCGGCCCGCCAGCTGAATGGCCGGTAACATCAATAGTTAGATTGCTGCGATCCAGAGTGCCTAAGACTTCCTGAATTTTCGATATTAGAGTGTTGGCTATTTGCTGGTAGCCACCGTGTATTTCAGATCCAAATTTCGCGTTTTGTTTCAAGCTAATGAATGATTGGAAATTTGTGCCGGAAGGAATGATAGTAATGCGTTGTCTTTGGCCCTCTTCAGCTGGTATTATTGCGACGTAACATCTAGCATGACCTTCAATTATTGGCACGACTTTAAAATCATGCTGTTCAGCATATTTGATAAATTTATCGGGGTTTTCGGCAGCCAGGATATTGAAGATGGCCATCGAATGCCATCTATCAAGCACTGTTTGGGTTATACCGTGTTCGACGCTACTCATACTCGCAATTTAACGCAGCGCTGTGGTTTTGTTGTGTAGGATATATGAATTTTCTATGAATATTCATAGTTTATTTGGCAGGGTTCATGCTGCCTTAGCTCTTTCCGGTGGTATCCTTTTCAATTTTGTTTCAATTATAATTTTACCCTCTAATGTGCGGTGGACGGGGCATTTATCGGCAATTTCCAGCATGCGCTGGCGCTGGTCATCGGTCAGATCGCCGATGAGTTGCAACTCGCGGTGTATTTCGTGGATATAATGCTCACCATCCGCCTCGCAATGGTCACAATCCTCCACATGGACGCGTTCATGTCTGAGCGTGATTTTCACATCCTCTAATGGCAGGTTTTTATGCCGGGCATACATGCGCAGCGTCATCGCGGTGCAGGAGCCAACCGACATCAGCAGGAAGTCATAGGGCGTGGCCCCGCTGTTCTTGCCGCCGACGGATAAGGGCTCATCTGCCAGCACAGTATGTGGGCCGGCCTGCATCAGTAACGAGAATGGGCCGTTGCCGGTTGTGCGCAGGTGGACGGTGCCGTTTGATTCCTGTCTGGAGGGCTGGTCAAGTGCGGGAACCGGTTCGTGGTCGATGTAACGCGCGGCCCAGCTTGCCAGGATGTCTGCGGCGTAGGCGACATCCTCCGGCTTTGTCATTAAATGATCCATACCGTCAAGGCTGACAAAGCTTTTGGGGTGCATCGCTGCATCATAGATCATTTTCGCATTATCAATCCCAACGGTCTGGTCGGTTGGCGAATGCATCACCAGCAAGGCTTTGCGCATGGTGGCGATGTTATCACGCTGATGTTGTTCGTTAATGTCCTCTATAAATTGCCGGGTGATGGTAAAATCACGGCCGAATAAATCGACCTTCGCTTTACCTTTTGTTGTGATGGTGGCCAGATCGTCTTTGAACAGATGGGCAACGTGGCTGGGGTCAAACGGGGCGGCAAGGGTGGCAATGGCCGTGGCAGATGGTACCGAGCGTGCAGCCGCCAGCGTCGCTGCGCCGCCAAGCGAATGACCGATCATGATTTTTGGCGCGTCATGCGTGTCTGTCAGAGCCTTCGCCGCTGCGACGAGATCGGCCACGTTGGATGAGAAATCGGTGTTGGCGAAATCTCCTTGTGAATTGCCAAGCCCGGTAAAATCAAAGCGCAGCGTGGCGATGCGGCGATCTGCCAGGGCACGGGCAATGTTGCGTGAGGCAATGAAATCCTTGGTGCAGGTGAAACAATGCGCGAAGATGGCGTAGGCTTGGGGGGTGCCTTCCGGCAGTTCCAGCCGCCCGGCCAGTTGATTGCCTTCGTGACCGTGAAATTCGTATTTTTCAGACGGCATGGCCCTGTTTCCTGTGTTGGTAAGATGAAAGGTAGGCTATATCACAAAGCACAGACAATGAGGGGAAAAGATGATGCAATATGTTGTCGCTTATGTTGCAACGGTGGTTGCCTTTTTGATCATCGATTTAATCTGGCTTGGGTTTGTTGCGAAAGGGTTTTACTGGAGCCAGATGGATGGCCTGATGCGTGAGTCGTTCAAAGGCTGGGCGGCTGGTATGTTCTACCTGATGTATGTGGCCGGGGTAGTTTATCTGGTGATTGCGCCGAATCTGGCAAGCGGAAGCTGGAGGGAGGTAGCCATTGCCGGGGCTGTGCTTGGCATGGTGGCCTACGGCACCTATGACTGGACGAATTATGCTGTGTTAAAGGATTGGCCATTGCCGGTGACGCTGGTGGACTGGGTGTGGGGAACCGTTTTGACAGCAACCACCAGTGTGATTGGGTTTCTGGCAGCGCGTGTGGTGATGTCTCAGTAGGAAAAGTGACAGGGGAGGAAGCCTCCCCTATGTCACACACTACTTGTATCTAGAATTTCATAGCAGTTTCCGCGATCTCGTTTGCTGCGGATTCTGAGCGGTGTCGCCCATGCCATGTTTGGCGACCATCTGTTCGTGTAATGATGACGTAATAACCAGAGGTTGTCACTACTCCCTCTATGCCATTTACATCATCTTGGAACTTCCGTGTGATTGTTCACCGTATGGTTATCTGCCGGGGCAGCTAGACTGAGAACACAGTCAATCCCGTGAGAATGACACAGCTTACCCCGGCATCCCTATCTAAAGCGTCCTCTATATAGGGTGGCGCTAACTTACAAGGATGACATTATTGATATCAGTTCTATCATTCCCTCCCCCGCTTGCGGGGGAGGGGTAGGTGGGGGGAATAACAGAAAAGGAGATCGGTTGGTTATCTACCCACTCCTAACCTCCCACATACGAGCGGGGTGAAGGAATGGCATGGTGCCATGCCTGCTCAACGTAACGTATTACTGTAGAGCCAGTCATCTGGATTCGCCGGTTAAACCGGCGAATGACAAGAAAAGTATCATGCAATTGAAGCTAGATTCCGGCTTTCGCCGGAATGACAAGGAAATCGTTCGAAGGAGCCCTTCCTTTATTATGCTCAGGGTGATGGCGCAGTCTTGTGACTCAGGGCGAGGGACGGTACTCAGAAAGCTAAAGGCTGTAAAAGAGCTATTGACTTACCCCGCGGCGTGCAGGTCAAATGTCTGGTCAGCATAACGATTGGCAGCCGTGGCAAAATCGGCCAGGCGTTGTTCGGCGACGCCCCGGATGACGCCGTTGATTGCTTGTTCTGCTTCTCGTGCTTTGCCTGCATCATCTCTTAGAGCAACTTGAGCCGTGTGTTCCTGAATATGACTCAGGATGCCGCGTTCTTCATCATTAACTATTTTAGGGCCGCGGCCACCGGTCTGCGCAATATGGTCGCGTAAATGATCTGCCGGTGACTGATCCGGATTGGCGAACGGATTGATGTAGTAAAGGCGTTCCGGGTTTTGTGTATCCTGACGCATGGGAGTGCCGCCTTCACGGCCTACTTCGTAAAAAGCATCCAAAATCGAGGCGAATTCGCGCGGGACGATAACGCCCTGTTGTAAATGCTTCATGACCCGATCAGCAAAAGCCTGGCGAGTGGCGGCATCCTGCTGGTTGAACGCTTCGAGAATGGGGTCTACTGTCTCTGTGTTATAGCGAATTTTCCCTTCCAGAAGCATGACTTCTAATAGTTCCATTCTAGCATCCGGTGTCATTGCGCTGTCCTGACGCTGTAGTATCTTATCAACAATATAATTTTCTACCGCGTGCTGCATAGCAACGATTTCGTAAATTTCACGCAGGCGTGGGTCTGTTGAGGCGCCTGAGGCACGCTGCTCCAGGTGGCTATTATCTTCGAGGTTTACAAAAGCAATGGAAGAGCCCATTCGCACCTTGGCGTAATAATTGGGGTCTTCCGGGTCAATATTGGCCATTTCAGCATATTGCGGGGCGGCGATGCTTAAAACCAGCCGTTCAATATCATCCTGCAAATTACCAAAAGCGGCGCGCATTTCCGGCGCCAGCTTGCTCAATGCAATAGCGACATATTCGCCGAACTCAGATACACGATATTTTGCGCCACCTTGCTGCACCAGTTCTTCCGGCGTGCGCTCGGTCAGTGCATTAAAGTATGCCTGACGTCCACTCACATTCAACAGCACGTCAAAGCCCATATGGCTGTGGGTGCTCATCGTGTAGGTGTTGCCACCGGTGCGAAGATTGGGCGAAAGTTCAGAATATTTTTGCCAAAGCTGAGGCAGGGAGGAAACATCCAATGATTTGGCTGTGCCGTCCGGGCCATAGAGCTTTAGCGCATCCGAGCGTGTGCCATCTGTCACTTCATAGCTATGGCCTGTCAGCATGTAGCGTTTTGCACGATCAATCACTTGTGCCAGTTGTGGCGGGAGTGGCCGTAGTACCATTTCGCGGGTGCCCTCCGGGCCGGTGCCTTCATATTGAATGTTGATGATGAGATCACGTGGGAGAGCGGCTGCTTCCGCCGGGCCGTATAGTTCGGCATAGGCAGGGCGCAGGACATTGGAATAAAAATCTTCCAAAGCGTCATGCATATCGATAGCCAGCAGATCAGATACGACATAGGAATTATGTACCACGAACTGGCGGAGTGCCTCAAATAATTGAGGGTCATTACTGTCACGACGGCTTGTAATGCGTTCAAAAATATGATCGATATGCGGGCCTTTAATGTCGGCGCTTTCGCCATAAAGATAATGGCGCTGCTCTTGAAAGCGGATCATTTCTTGGTTCAGCATATCCCAAATTTGTTGCTGCACAGACGGGTTAAAGCCGGATATTTCCACTGAAATAATATCTAACGCTTCTTTATAATTCTGAAGTTGGTAGATTTCCGCTTTACGCTGCATACGCTCCCACTGCGCTATTTCAACGGGGCGCCACTGATCGGGAGAGGCAAAGCCTTGTCTCAGGTTTTCTATAATAACGGTGGCCTGACGTTGCACTGCTTCTGGCACTTCTGTATGCAGCATTTTTAAATTGACTTCGCGTGTAAGCGCTTCCATCGCGTAGCGGGCATCCACGGGTGACAAATTATCGATTTCATCCTGCGTTAGCATGCAATGTTGCAATTTAAGCAGTCTTGCTAATTCATTGGCCTGGGTTGCGTAAAGTTGGGCAACCTCCTGAGGAGAGCGGCCATCGAAAATACGACTGTTGGCACGACTGAAATCAGGCTCGTCACTATCCATGATGGCGGCAATTTCTTCATAGCGCATATCTGCTCGGTGGACGACCATGGCTCGGTGGCGCAGCACATCATTGACGGCAAAGCGATCTTCCAATTTGGCAGCAAGAAATTCAATGAAGAAGCGATTTGCATCATCCGGCTGATCAATACTCGCGCCTAACGTGAAGTAACGCTCACGCTTTCCGCTTCGTGTTAAGGAATCATCGGAAATGAACTGATCGATAAATAATTCTAACTTATTATCAAAAAAGGCTTCAATCAGCTTGGGGTCTGTCTCCCGGTTGCCGGTTTTGGGTTCGACGACGCGCCAATGATAAGGCACGCCCTGCAGAATTTCAGCGTTGCGTTGCTTTTTGTCTGCCGGCAAATGGTCATAGGCACCGCGCTGCTGCGGCGTGAAGCCATCCATCACCTCGTACGGATCGAGGAATAAATCTTCCAGCATCGATAATAAATCGAGGCCCTCCGCCTGCGAACGAGTGGCGAAGTCGCGCAGTTGCTGCATTCTTCCGTCAGAGAAATCCTTTTCTTCCACCATTTGTGAGACTATATCGCGTAGCTCACGTACCGCGGTCATTTCATTTTGCAGGCGATGGCGATTAAAAGCAGTGTGTGCGGTGAGTGCAAGTTCACCCAAGGCACGGCCTATAGGGTCTTGAAGTGTTACCTGATCAATGGCCTCTTGTTCTGCGCCTAAGCGCACGGTCAGGCGTTGGCGTTGTTCCTGCTCTAGTTCGGCAACGCGTTGCTTATATAATGCCGGGTTATCGTTCTCTTCTGGTGTCAAATGCGATGATTTGAAGCGCACCTCTTCCGGTTTCTGGTAGCGCCAGCCGGGAATCATGCCGGATTTATAAAACTCGCCCATATTCAAGTCACTACCTGGAATGCCCCAAAAGAGGGGGCTGTAGAAGGCGTTGGCATATTTAAAATTCAAATAGCGCGGGCTGAAAAATTCCAGCATGCTTTGAGAGCGTAAATTGAATTCATGTTCTTCGCCCACTTTCATGCGCCCGAATTCGGACATTAATTGCGTATGTAGCAGGGCAGGTGCAGCGGATAGTTCAGGGGCATCCGGGCCGAGAAAGGTGGATAAGCCGATGCTGGGCATAGTTAATATTCCTTAACCATTATATTGGGCTGTATTATTATTAGTTAATCTGTGTGACAGTTTTATGACATTATGTCGTTGGGGTGCTTCTCTCAATTAATGAATGTTATGTTAATTTCACTCTTTTTCCTTGCAATTGTATAGGCTGATTTTTTTATTTTTTCAGTTAAACCCATATTCCCGGGTAAACCCGGGTTCGTTTTCCCTGTGGAGCTACGAACGCTATGCGCTCGCCGTCCTGCTTGTGCAGTCTGGATACTCATTCACCCATGCTAAAGATGTGGTGCTCTGTCCTGCGGGGGGTATAGATGCCTGCATAAGAGGTGTAATATCTCATTCATTATTTTAATGCCTTTCATTAATGGCGTGTGTTAATTATTCATCGATGGTTTTGAGCGTGTTTTCTGATGCTTAGGTGAATTACTCTTAAGTATATGTCGCTACGCTGATCAAATTGATGCTAGGCGAATAGGTATATGCTCACCTCAGCCTTCGGCATGGGCTGTATATCACGCGCTAAGTTCACGTTGTTCGTTGAGCTTATTATTGAAGCTTAAGCTCGCTGGGTTCTCGTCGGCTCTATTTTTACCACTAAATAAGCCGTTTATGGCTTATTTAGTGGTAGCGGAGGAGGGACTCGAACCCCC
>CAYSXY010000076.1:6352-7519 GCA_964435165.1 uncultured Rickettsiales bacterium | reverse complement strand
AGAGTAGGGGATCGTCCCGTGTATTCACACGCAACCAAGATGCGGCCGAGTTATATACTTTGTCTGCCTCTTCAGGAGATTCGTTTTCCTCTTCCTGTGTCGGCATCTGTATATCGGGCACGTGAGAAGTAAGAAAATTATGGTATCGCGCCTTTGTCGTTGCGTCTAAGTGCGGATTGCTGTGTCGAAGGAGAGTGATAGAGGGCTTCCCTCCAAATTTCTTAAACAATTTCGGCTCAAGTCGTTTTCCTAAATCTCGTCCAAATTGCGCCAGCAAAGCATACACAACAACACTGAACCCAAAAGTCTTAAAATGCTCGGATGCTTCGTGGCTGTTAGGCCAGACAAACACTAAGAATGCAACCAGTGGCAGAATGGTAAAAAGGGCTGGGAGTAATCTGGCGAAGAAAGAATATCGGTCAAGCTTCAATGCTCTTACCCCTTCGGCGGATATGGATCATTACCATAGCTATCGCGTGCTCGAATTTGGCCATCACGACCATGAATAAGCAGCTCACTTTTTTGTGTCTTGGCAGCACTTCTGGCGGAGTTAATTGCATCCTGTTGCGTGTTGTGTACAGAGCTAGCTCGTTGGTTTCCTTCACCTTTCACCGCCCATCCATCTTTATGGGGAACGACATGTTGGTTTTTCTTTGACATCTCAGCCTCCTTAAGTATGTTTCAAACAAAATATAGTACGTTTTTAAGCGTCGATACACTACAACTAGTGTGGTTTTTGTCTACTTCAAGGGGCAAGCTATTTTTTTTATTAGCTTCCTTTTATATTGTGACACCCGCCTTATCCTACCCCAAACACACCCTAACCCAACCCACCAACGCCTGTTCTGTAAGCTCACCGGATGCCAGTTGCATGATGGTGCGGTAGGTATCCTGCGGAGGGGCTTTCAGGTCCTGCCCATTGAGCTTGAGAAATAAACGGCAGACGATGAGCGCCGTGCGCTTGTTGCCATCGACAAAGGGATGATTGCGCGCCAGCCCATAGGCATAGCTGGCGGCGAGGGCGGCCAGATCGGGTGTTGGCTCGCCATAGCGATAGAGATGACGCGGTTTGTTGAGCGCGGAAGTGAGCAGCCCGTCATCGCGAATGCCTTCACCACCGCCATGCTCAGCCAGTTGCCGCCGATGAATGGCCAGCACCACATCTTC
>CAYSXY010000076.1:0-6252 GCA_964435165.1 uncultured Rickettsiales bacterium | reverse complement strand
CGCATAATCTCTTCGGCCAGTTCCATCTGCTCGGCAAAGGCCGGGTTATAGGGCGTTAGCTCAATGCCTGAGGGCGTTTCAACCGCATAAAGCGTATCGCCCTTACCAACACGCAGTTTAGACAGCAGCTCCTTGGACAGCACGATGCCTGCGGAATTGCCCACGGTGGTGACTTTCAATTCTGTCATAGCAATACTCCTTCGTTACCGCTTTAATTATAACATATGTTATAATATTGTGCAATGAATGCTCTCTCTATTCCCTCATGCCGCACACCAAACACCCCACAACTTGACCAAACAGTCAACTAGTGTTATGGTTACAGAAATAAAGATACCAAGAGAATGTATTGCAACAATGGGCAGACAAGGCAGCGACACGAAGGAACGACTCATCGCCACGGCGACGGAACTGATCTGGCTCAACAGCTATGGGTCGGTCAGCGTCGATGAGATTTGCACCAAGGCAGGCGTGAAAAAGGGCAGTTTTTATCACTTTTTTCCCAGCAAGGCCGATTTAGCCCTGGGGGCGATGGATGCCTGTTATGAAGCGATTACGCCGGAATTGAACGATATTTTCTCGCCCGGACGGCCACCACTAGAGCGCTTTACCTTACTCGCCGAGCATATTTATACCAAGCAGGAAGCCACGCGCGAGCAATATGGCCATGTGTGCGGCTGCCCCTTTGCGACGTTAGGCTCAGAACTGGCGGCACTGGACGAGACAATCCGCGAGAAAATCGACAGCATTTGTAAACGTCATTTGGCGTATTATGAGAATGCGCTGCGTGATATGGTCAGCCATGGGCTGATTCCGCCAGAAACAGATATTGAAGCAAAAGCCGAAGAGCTGTATGCCTACGTGCTGGGACAGTTAATGATGGCGCGTATTCAAAACAGTACGCAATTTTTGAAATTGCACCTGCAAGACGGATTGTTCCGCATGTTGGGCGTGGATGCGCCCACCGCCTTAAGCCAGCCTGAAATAGTGTAAGCCTTATATAACCAACATATAGATGTAACTAACCAATAAGAGTCAGCCAGCAAATAGACCAACCAGTCAATTATTGAGCAGCCGCAACAAAGAAAGCACCAAACCATGATCGCCTCCATCAAAGCCCGTTATCACCAAGCCCCCATGCTCAGCCTGCTGGCATTATGCATACTGGCAGGTGGTATGTTTTATGCACTCACCGCATCCGGTGACACGGCGAGCGATGAGCAGACACAAACCCCACCCGCCATGCCAGCAGAGGTGGTGGTCATTGAGCCGCGCCCGGCGCAAATCTGGAAAGAATATTCCGGCCGCCTTGAGGCGGTGAATGCTGCTGTCATCCGCCCACAAGTGACAGGGCGCATTACGGATATTCGCTTTCGCGATGGGCAGCAGGTGAGGGAAGGCGATGTGCTGATGGTAATCGACCCACGGCCATTTGAAGCCACGCACCAACAGGCACAGGCAGCGCTGAAAGCCGCAAAGAACCAACTATCACTCAGCCGCAAGGAATATCACCGAGCCAAAGAACTCATCAAAACCGAAGCAATCTCGCAGCGTATCTACGACGAACGCTTCAACGCGCTAAAATTGGCAGAAAGTGCCGTGCAAACAGCCGAAGCTGCCTTGACACAGGCAGAGATTGATTTGGATTATGCCTATGTCAAAGCCCCGTTTGACGGGCGCGTCAGCCGCGCAGAAATCACCAAGGGTAACCTGGCGGAAGCCGGCCAAAATGCCCCCACGCTCACCACCATTGTCTCTGACAAAGACATCTATGCTAATTTTGAATTGGATGAGCAAACCTACCTGTCACTGCCAAGCAATGCAGTGGAGACACAGATTCCCGTACAAATTGCCATACCTTCGCAGGAATCCGGCTATGAAGGGGTGATTTATGCGTTTGACAACCAGATTGACCCTGCCAGTGGCACAGTGAGAGCACGTGCCTTGTTCAGCAACAGTGATGGGCGGATGCTGCCCGGCATGGCCGTGACGGTGCGCATCAGCACGGCTGGAAATGATGAGAAAATCCTGCTGTCTGAACGTGCCATCGGCACCGATCAGGACCGTAAATTTGTCTATGTATTAGATGAGCAAAATGCCGCCACTTATCGCGAAGTCAAAATAGGTGAGAGCGTGCAAGGGCAGCGCGTCATTCTTTCCGGCCTCTCAGAAGGTGAACGCGTGATCAACAAGGGTACGGCGCGCATCCGCCCAGGAATGGTGATAGACCCGCAAATCACTGAACCTCAACAGCTTGCGTCGGACATGCCTGTTACCACAGCCATCGGAACATCACAAGATGTAGCGGAAGTCACTCAACTCTCGCCTCAGCAACCATCAGCCGAAGAGACACAGCATTCAGAGACCGTCGAATCACTGGATGATGCGGATATTCTCACTCACCTGGAAAAACATTAGGCTCATACGTGGAATTTTCGCACTATTTTGTCAAACGCCCGATTTTCTCAGGCGTTCTGTCACTCGTGATTTTCATCGCAGGGCTGATCGCCATGTTTCAGCTCCCCATTGCGGAATATCCGGAAGTCTCGCCGCCATCGGTCAACGTCACCGCCATGTTCCCGGGAGCTAACCCTGCAACCATTGCCCAAACCGTTGCCACCCCCTTAGAAGAGCAAATCAACGGCGTTGAGAACATGCTCTATATGAACTCGCTGGCATCAGCGGATGGCAGATTGTCACTGACTGTCACCTTTGCCATCGGCACCGACCCGGACCTCGCCCAGCAACAGGTGCAGAATCTTGTGTCACAAGCCTTGCCGCGCCTGCCGGATGTCACGCGGCAAATGGGTGTAACGGTGACTAAAAGCTCGCCAGACCTCACCATGGTCGTGCATTTGCGCTCGCCCAATAATCGCTATGACATGCTGTATCTACGTAATTACGGTACGTTGAATGTAAAAGATCAACTCGCAAAAATTCAGGGCATTGGTGATGTCCGACTGTTTGGCTCCGGCGATTATGCCATGCGTATCTGGTTGAACCCGCAACGCGTGGCCGAGCGTGATATGACCGCGATGGAAGTCGTGGAAGCGATACGCTCGCAAAACATTCAGGTGGCAGCGGGTGTGATTGGCGGGCCGCCCTATGATGACACCATTGAACTGCAACTGCCGGTCAATGCACAGGGCAGGTTGGAAACACCGGAAGAGTTTGAAAATATTATCATCAAACGCAGCCCTGAAGGTATCGTCACGCGGCTGAAAGATGTCGCCCGCATTGAGTTAGGCGCGCAAACCTATGCGCTACGCTCTTTGCTGAATAACGAGCCTGCAGTCGCCATTCCCATTTTTGCCTCCTCAGATGCCAATGCACTGGATATCTCCGCCAGTGTGCGCGCCACGATGGAAGAATTAAAAAAGAACTTTCCGGAAGGAGTCGATTATTCCATTGTCTATGACCCCACCATCTTTGTGCGCGGCTCTATCAAGGCGGTCATTACTACCCTGCTGGAAGCCGTGGCACTGGTGGTGTTGGTGGTGGTCGTCTTTTTACAAACCTGGCGCGCCTCCATCATCCCATTGCTTGCCGTGCCGGTGTCGATTGTCGGCACCTTTGCCTTCATGCTGGTGATGGGTTTTTCGATCAACGTGCTTACCTTGTTTGGGTTGATTCTTGCCATTGGCATCGTCGTTGATGATGCCATCGTTGTGGTGGAAAATGTCGAGCGCAATATTCGCGAGGGTAAAACGCCGTATGACGCCACCGTTATCGCCATGCGTGAAGTCACAGGGCCCATTATTGCCACGTCGCTTGTGGTGGCCAGCGTGTTTATTCCCATCGCATTCATCAGTGGTCTCACTGGTATGTTCTATAAGCAATTTGCCCTGACAATTGTCATTGCTACCTTCATCTCCACGCTCAATTCGCTCACGCTAAGCCCGGCACTCTCTGCCTTGTTGTTGCGCCCGCAGGATGCGCCGCCAGATAGGCTCACACGGGGGATCAATCACCTGTTTGGCTGGTTTTTCACACGCTTTAACCGGCTTTTCCGAAACCGCCGAGAAGCATATGCCGATCGCACCGGCTTTTTCATCGCACGCAAAGGCCGGATGATGGGTGTTTATGCCATCCTCCTGGTGATAACAGCCTTCAGCTTTCAACTGGTGCCACCCGGCTTCGTGCCTGCGCAGGATAAGCAATATCTCATTAGCTTCGCCCAACTGCCACCGGGAGCAACATTGGAGCGCACCGAAGAAGTAATGCGCCGCATGGGAGAGATTGCCCAAAAGCAGGAAGGGGTGGTGAGTGCCGTCCAGTTTCCAGGGCTTTCCATCAACGGATTTGTCAATTCCGCCAGTGCGGGTATTGTGTTTGTGACGCTGGATGATTTTGACAAACGCACCGATGCCTCGCTTAGCGCCGGTGCCATCGCCGGGCGGTTGCAACAGGAATATAACCAGATTGATGAAGCCTTTATTGCTATTTTCCCGCCACCGCCCGTGCGCGGGCTCGGCACCACCGGGGGCTTCAAGCTGCAAATTCAGGACCGCACAGATTTAGGCTATAAAGCACTGGATGATGTGGTGAAAGATGTGACCGGCAAAGCCTATGGCGACCCGGCACTGACCGGCATTTATTCCAGCTACAATGTCAATGTGCCGCAACTCTTTGCTGACCTTGATCGCACCAAAGCCCAGCAACTGGGCTTGAGTGTAGAAGATATCTTCCGCACCATGCAGATTTACCTGGGGTCTCTTTATATCAATGATTTCAATCAGTTTAGCCGCACCTATCAAGTAGTAGCGCAAGCAGACAAACCCTTCCGCTCAACCCCTCAGGATATTCTGCGACTGCAAACGCGCAACAGTGATGGCGCCATGGTGCCGCTGGGAGCAGTGATGGAAGTGGAAGAGACATTTGGCCCGGAAACCGCCATGCGCTATAATGCCTTCCGCTCAGCCGACATAAACGGCAATTCTGCCCCCGGTTATTCGTCTGGTCAGGCACAACAGGCAATCACGCGCATTTTAGAAGAGACCTTACCACAAGGCATGAGCTTTGAATGGACGGAACTGACCTATCAGCAAATTTTAGCAGGCAACACCGCCATTTATATCTTCCCGCTCTGTCTCTTTTTGGTGTTTCTCGTGCTCGCTGCACAATATGAAAGCCTGACCTTACCTTTAGCGGTGATTTTGATTGTGCCAATGAGCATGCTCTCCGCGATTATTGGCGTCTACATCAGCGGGGGAGATAACAATATTTTCACTCAGATCAGCCTGTTTGTTCTTGCAGGGCTGGCCTGTAAAAATGCTATTCTGATCGTTGAATTTGCCCGCGAGTTAGAGCATCAAGGCTACTCGACGGTCAAGGCTGCGGTTGAAGCATCCCGCCTTAGATTGCGGCCAATTCTCATGACCTCATTCGCCTTCATTATGGGTGTGCTGCCATTGGTGATTGGCCATGGGGCAGGGGCAGAAATGCGCGCCGCCATCGGAGTTGCCGTGTTCTCCGGCATGGTGGGCGTCACCTTTTTCGGACTGGTTTTCACGCCGGTTTTCTATGTGCTGCTGCGCTCGATCGGCAGTAAAAAAGCACCGTAAGGTGATGGGAAAGGCAACGCCCCTCCCATCTAAGTATGGCCGAATTGCCGAACTTACCTACTGATCGTCATTGTCTTTCGATCTCGGAATACCAAGGAAATCGAACACCCGGTCATAGACGTTAGCCTCTAACCAGGCAATCCACGTTTGCGGCATGTTCGGCGGGTAGCCGTAAAGCCACCAGACGAACAGAACACCAGCAACCCCAAAAAAGATATTGAATGGGATGCTGACAATGAAAAGGGCAGTGCTGTCCATGTAGGACAGTATGAGAGACCCCACTATCAGAAGTGCGATCACTCCGTACCCTGTGCGACGGTTTTCAGTATCGTTCATGTTGGTAAGTACCTCCATACTAACCCATTTGTTTTTGCAAACCATCTACCCAGTCGCGAGAAGGTAGTAGTTTGTTGCTTCTTTAGTTAGCGGCAGAGTGTGACAGCTTGATGACGATACGGTCAGTCCACTTATCTTGCGGCCACATTAAAGCTTGCATAAATGATAATGGGGGCTATACATTAGAATAATTCTAATGTGCAAAATATGCGCTTCACATGTCGCTTATATCTTGTACTGACGAATAGTGTGATTCAGCGTAATATCGTTTGATGATGGCGCTGCTTTACACATTGCGAAGCCTTATAAAAGTCAGTCCTTAAAAGATGACTAACCAGGGAGAAAATACATT
>CAYSXY010000075.1:0-7864 GCA_964435165.1 uncultured Rickettsiales bacterium | reverse complement strand
CACTTCGCAGCAGCAATCCAATGGTTGAAATAAAAATCACAACAGAACCTAGTCTGATCTGCGAAAAGCCATGAACACGACACTATAACAATTTTATGATAATTTCAGCATTTTCGGAATTTTGACGAGCACATAATGACGCAATGTAAAGGTATGCCCCCTATATTTCACTAGCCTTCCATCGGGCATGCGCGCTATAGTTAGAATCATTCTAATGATCGAGGCGGCGATGATACGCAAAGCATTACTCCTGACGTTTCTTATTGTGTTCACCGTGTCATGTGGCGGCATTGATGGCGAACGCTATCGCCAGATGCAGCCAGGCTTTGATTTAAAAACCTATTTTGATGGCACCATTAAAGTGTGGGGCATGGTTCAGGATTACAGCGGCAATGTGGTCAGTCGCTTTACCGCTGATATCGACGCCAGCTGGGAAGGCAATAAAGGCGTGCTCGATGAGCGCTTTGTCTATCTTGATAGCGGGGAAGAACAGGTGCGCATCTGGCACATTACTCAAACGGGAGAGACGACCTATACCGGCACCGCCGGTGACATTATCGGCACCGCCGAGGGCCGGGCCTATGGTAATGCACTGTACTGGACCTACGAGATGGACGTGCCGGTTGACGGCAGCACCTATCGCCTGCGCTTTGATGACTGGATCTGGGCGATGGATGATGAGGTGATCATCAACCGTTCATACCTCAAAAAATTTGGTATTACCGTGGCGGAAGTGACAATTTTTATGCAAAAACAGCCGTGACAGCACGTAATGTGTGTCATAAGCTGTCATTGACGATGGCGTGATCGTCATAAAGCTCATGTGAACGTCACCTATTTTCCCCTCAATGGGGGTGTGGTCATCCCGATTCTTATTATTGATTGTCTTTATGCGTCTATTATTTGTCTGCACCGGAAATATCTGCCGTTCACCCACGGCTGAAGCCATCATGCGTCATTTGATTGGCGAGCGGGCTGATGCCGACCACCTGTTGGTCGATTCGGCAGGAACGCATAGCTATCATGTCGGTGAGCCGCCAGACCCGCGCTCGATTGCCTATGCGAAGGAGCGTGGCATCGCCATGGACGATCTGGTTGCCCGTCAGGTACAGCCCAATGACTATCAGCAGTTTGACATATTGCTGGCGTTAGACCAAAGTCATCTGAACCGATTAAGGGAGCTACGACCGGACGACGCCACGGCGGATATCGCCCTCATGCTTGACTATGCCGGGCTTGGGCCACGGGATGTTCCTGACCCCTATTATGGCGGACAGCAGGCGTTTGTAGATGCGTTCAGTCTGATCGAGGAAGGTGTGCAAGGGGTGTTGGAGCGCGTGCTGACCGGAACCGATGCTGACCGCGCCTGAATCAGCACTTCAACGTCGGGTAGAAGCAGCGACCGGCAGCCGGGTTGTCTCGGTTGCCCCGGCAGGGCAAGGACATAACGCAACATTGTACCATATACGACTGCACGATTGTCGAGACGTGATGGCGAAATGTGCCAATACAGGCGATGCGGCATTGGATGGTGAAGGTGCAATGCTAACCTATCTTTCAGAAAAAGGCGGGCTTCCGACCCCCACCGTATGGCTGGCGGAGCCTGACCTGTTATTAATGGATCATCTGGAAGATGATGGCCGCATGACGCGGGCGGCGGAAGAAGAAGCCGCCACCTTATTGGCCGCCTTACACCAAATCGAAGCGACACAATTCGGATTTGAATATGAAACACGTATAGGCCCGCTGCCTCAATCCAACCCGTGGGAAGAAGACTGGATTACCTTTTTCGGCCAGCATCGGCTTTTATTGATGGCGCGTGCGGCATATGAAGAAGGGCAATTAGAACAGACGCTGCTGCATGATATCGAAACGCTGATTGCCCGCCTGCCGGAATGGATGGACTCACCGTCCACACCGCGATTGATTCATGGTGATGTCTGGGGCGGCAATGTGTTGGTCAGCAAAGGCCACATCAGCGGGTTTATCGACCCGGCGATTTATTATGCCGACCCGGAAATTGAACTGGCCTTCATCTCATTGTTTCACTGTTTTGGTGAAACATTTTTTCATCATTATGCGCAGCAGCATCCTATCAATGACGGGTTCTGGCAATGTCGCAAAGACCTGTACAATCTCTATCCGCTACTGGTGCATGTGCGGCTCTATGAGGGTGGTTATATGCAGCAGGTGGAAACCATTGTCAGGAGGTTTGTTGGATGAGCCTGGAGCCACTCACCATGCAGCCAGTCACCGCTGCCGAGCAGTATGCGGCAGACAAACAAACGATCAAGGCCGGTACGCCAGGCATTGAATTGATGGAGCGTGCGGGAAAAGGGGTGACTGACATCATGCTGACGCGCTGGCCGCCGCGTCCGGTGCTGGTCGTGTGTGGCACCGGTAATAATGGCGGTGATGGTTTTGTGATTGCCCGCTTGTTGACGGAGGCCGGTTGGCCCGTCACCGTCACGATCATTGGTGATGAGCGTGCTATCAAAGGTGATGCTGCGGAAGCGCTATCACGCTGGCGGCGGAAAGGAGGTGCGCTGGCCGAATGGAATGAAGAGCTATGCACCAACGCGGAACTGGTGGTCGATGCCATCTTCGGCGTTGGTGTTACGCGGCCGCTGGAAGGGGGCTATGCAGAAATTATCGGCGCGCTGGCCGCCAGTGACATACCGTCCGTCGCGGTGGATATGCCGAGCGGCCTCCATGCCGATAGCGGTGAGGTAATGGGCATCGCCCTGCCCGCGGTGCTGACCATCACCTTTCATCGCCCTAAATGGGGGCTGTTGCGCGGCCATGGCCCTCACTATAGTGGTGATCTGGTGGTGGTGGATATTGGCTTGCTACCGTAATCGAGCATTGGAGCAAGAGATAACAAATGACGATTTGAAATGGTAAGTAGAGTGCGCTGCAATATGTTAAAGCATTGAATAAAATGAAAAAATATATATAGTGCTATTTCTTGAAGGTCATGATTAGGAGGGCGCAATGGTTCAGGCAGCACATCGTCATGCGGTATGGCCGTATGTGCCGGAGGAGGACCGGCAAGCCTATAGCACAGTGCCGGATGATATGGGTTGGGGCGAAGATAAATCTCATGATGCGCCCCCGAAAGAGCGGGACTCGTCGCATCGTTCACTTTCCGCGAAAGAACAGGATTGCTGCGAGTTAGCAACGGATTAATCCTGGTGCGGGCATGTCGGGCGATCCAGTAATGGATAGGTCATTGCAAAAACACTGGCACGAGCGGGCAGGCTGTTTTATGCCTGAACTATGACGACGACTTTGCATCCGTGGCTTGGCCATTACCCAAAAGATATCGATTGGCAGGAAGAGATTGTGCCGCGTGCGCTGCCCGTGATGCTGGAGGAGACTGCTGCCAAATACCCGCGGCGCATCGCCGTTGAGTTTCTGGGGCGGCGGGTAGGCTATCAAGATCTCTTGATTCAGGCGCAAACGCTTGCCTCAGCACTGCAGAAAAAAGGAATCTCAAAGGGTGATCGCGTGGGCATTATGCTCCCCAACTGCCCGGCTTACATCATCAGCTATTATGGCATTCTGATGGCGGGCGGTACGGTGGTAAATATCAATCCGCTCTATGCCGAGGCCGAGCTTATTCATCAGATCGAGGATGCCGGAATTGACATACTGATCACTGCTAATTTGCAACTGATCTTCCCCAAGGTTGAAGTCGCGCTGCAACAGACAGACCTCAAGAAGCTTATTATCGTCGATTTTGCCAGAGAACTGCCACCGGTCAAAGGGTGGTTGTATCGCATAGTGAAGATGAAAGACCTGGCGGCGACCTCACACTGTAAGCCCTGCAGTTCGTTTCATACCCTTATTCGCACGATTGCAAAGCCAGAACCTGTTACCATTGAGCCGGAAAAAGATATCGCCGTCCTTCAATATACAGGTGGCACAACCGGCGTGGCCAAGGGCGCAGTGCTGACACACGCCAATCTCTATATCAATGCGGTGCAGTGCGAGCGTTGGTGCAAGTCAGCCTTCAGCGATCATGAAAAAGTCATGGGCGTGTTGCCGTTATTTCATGTGTTCGCCATGACGGCGATTATGAATCTAGGCATACTCCGTGGCTTTGAACTCGTTTTGCTTCCCCGGTTTGATCTGGTGCAACTATTGAAAATGGTGACGCGCATTCGCCCCACGCTCATGCCGGGCGTGCCCACCATGTTCAACGCGATCAACCAGCATGATAATCTGTCTGAATATGATCTCTCGTCACTGGCCTGTTGTATTTCCGGTGGGGCCGGCCTGCCATTGGAAGTCAAACAACGCTTTGAGGAGCTCACGGGCTGCACGGTGATTGAAGGCTACGGCTTGACAGAAACCTCCCCGGTGGCGGCGGCCAACCCGTTGATTGGAGATAATCGTGCCGGGTCGATCGGCCTGCCTTTTCCACAAACGCACATCAGTATTCGCAACCCGGACGAACCAGCGGAGGAGATGCCGGTAGGGGAAGTAGGCGAAATATGTATTGCCGGGCCACAGGTGATGCAGGGCTACTGGAATCGACCGGAAGAGCAGGCACATGTGTTTACGCCGGATGGTTACTTGCGCACGGGCGATTTGGGCAAAATGGATGCTGATGGCTACAGCTATGTGGTGGACCGGCTCAAGGAAATGATTATCTCACATGGGTACAATATCTACCCGCGCCATGTCGAAGAGGCGCTCTATGAGCATGATGCCGTGGCAGAGGCCGCTGTCATCGGCGTGCCGGACGAGACATATGGCCAAAAAGTCAAAGCATGCGTGGTGTTGAAAAGCGGCTTCAAACCGAGTGAACAGGATATACGATTATTTTTGGAGAAGAAGCTGGCGCGGTATGCGATTCCACGCGAGATTGACTTTCGGGCCGAATTGCCCAAATCAATGATTGGTAAAATTCTCAAAAAAGAATTGCTGGCAGAGGAGCTTGATCGTGCCAAGCAAGCAGACAAGAAATCGTAATCACATCTATCAGCACGCAGATAGGGCGTTTCAGTCGCTCGAAATGCGGGAGGAAAAATATCCCCGTTTGCGAGGCCTGTTAGAGTCATGTCGGCAACGGAGGGATCATTCATTTGATGTACTGGCCGATGGTGAGAGCATACTCCACTTGTTTTTTATGCTGGATATACTCCGCACTTCTCCAGAGTTAAAAGCATCAGAATTTAACGATCATGCCTATACGGCTCAGCGGCTGATGTTTGAAATGTGGGAATCGAGCAGGCGTATGCAGAACGCCTCGCAATGTCTGAATGGTTATTTTGCAGCCGATCCGCCGCACACCTTCGGCGCACCCCCGGAAGCAGACACGAAGCCTTTTAACCCTATTTTCGGAGTGGTACCCAAACAGGAATATCTGGCCGAAATGACAGCATTATTTGCAGCAAATGGGGTGTCGAGTGATACCATTCTCGAACGATTTGACGCCGTGGAGGGATTGGCGTATCCATCTCAGTTCGCCAGCACTGTTGAGCAAACGCTTGCCCCGGCAGACTGGAATGCCATGCTAACGCATGTGGCTGCCAATGAAAATTGTCGGCAAAGCAGCTTTGCCTTGGCCATTCATGCATGTTGAGGAGACCATCATGACCAACGCGGTAATCGCAGGATTTGTTCGCACCCCATTCACCCAGGCGCATAAAGGCGCTCTGGCTAAGGTGCGCCCCGATGATTTGGCTGCCGCAGTGTTAGGCGGCCTGGTTGAAAAGACAGGCATAGCAGCAGAAGATATCGAAGACATCCTCATGGGCTGTGCCTTTCCGGAAGGCGAGCAGGGCTTCAATGTGGCTAAAATTGCCGGATTCATTGCCAAGCTGCCCGTCAATGTCGCCGGGGCAACCATTAACCGGTTTTGTGGCTCCTCGATGGACGCCATCCATCGCGCCGTTGGCGCCATTGCTACCGGCAGTGGCGATGCCTTTCTCTGCGCCGGGGTGGAGAGTATGACGCGCATCCCCATGGGTGGGTTTAATCCCATGCCGAACCCAATCTTGTTCAAAGACTACCCGCAGGCCTTTATCAGCATGGGACTGACCGCAGAAAATCTGGCCAGGCAATATAAGATTGCCCGCGATATGCAGGAAGCCTTCGCCCTTGCCAGTCATCACAAAGCAGTGAAGGCACAAAAAAATGGCGGCTTTGACGATGAGATCATCGCGGTGGGCGAGGTGAAGCAGGATGGTTTGCCGCGCGGTGATGCCTCGACCGAGGCAATGGCCACACTCGCCCCCGCCTTTGACAAAGATGGAAGTGTGACGGCGGCAACCTCCTCACCACTGACTGATGGTGCGGCAGGGGTGCTGGTTGTCTCTGAATCTTATGCCGATAAGCATAAGCTCCCGAAGCTGGCGCGCATTAAGAGTATGGCCGTGGCGGGCTGCGCACCGGAGGTGATGGGCATCGGCCCCGTACATGCGGCAACAAAAGCATTGAATCGGGCGGGCCTTGCCATCAAGGATATGGATGTGGTTGAACTCAATGAAGCCTTTGCCGCGCAAGCCCTGGCCGTGGTGCAGGAGCTGGGCATTGATGAGGCGAAGCTCAACCTGCATGGCGGGGCTGTGGCATTAGGCCACCCACTGGGTGCATCCGGTGCACGCATCACCGGAAAAGCAGCACAATTACTGCATGAGACAAAAGGCCGCTACGCCTTAGCGACCATGTGCATCGGTGGCGGTCAGGGCATCGCGACAGTGCTGGAGAAGGTGTAATTACTACCTGAGTCAGGCAACAGCCGGGGCGGCTTTAACGGCGGTGCTTTCCTGTTCAATGTCCTGTTGTGTTTCTTCAGCGAGCAGCACAGAAAGCGTATCGAGAAGCGACTCATCCACGAGCTGTATTTCCATTGCGCTGGTACGAATTTCCGCCCTGCTTTGTTCCAACTCAACACGGCGTGAGGGCTTAAATCGGTCAAGATGGTCAAGGTCTGTTGCAGCTACAATCATTGCCTCATTTGTTAAATGTCTGGCTACGGTCGTGAACGCTGCGAGGTCAGCATATCTCTGTTCGATGGAGGTGTTGCCGACTGGTAAGGCAAGCACAGCGTCAAAAGATGAATCATGTTCGGCAAGTAGAGATTCAGCGGCTTCATAGCTACCTTCCATAACGATCTCTATACTCGGAAATGCCGTATCGAAATACAGGCGTAATAAATGCTCCATAGTTGAATCTGCAACGATAAGAGCTTTCGAAATATTAGATTCTTTTGGCATGCCAGGTCAATTCATCGTTATTTTTGCTGCTTAAAAATAGCGGATTCGTTTGACAGTCACATAACAGTGAGATGACAATTAAATGAAACTGGTCCAGAGGGGCATGTTTAGCGAAAGATATCGTCCACATCCGACCCTTCGAGCAACAGGCCGTTCCGCCGTGCTTCGTCGGCACAGCTATTGGTGAGCAACCCGTGCTGGTGGGCGCTGGTGACGAGAGCACTCGCATCCAGGTAGGAGATGTCATCAATATGAGCCGTATTTGAGCCAAGTGGCGAGATGACGCGTCCATGCTTAATCCCTACCTGTTCAATATGATTGAAGAGATAGTTGCTACCTGCCAAATTTCTCTCACTTGTAAAAGATAGTCTGTTGTCGACCATATCATAGCTAACAGAGGTAATGCGTAGATCGGCTTTATATGCGTCGTTGGTGATGGAAGGGCGGCGAGTTGGAAGCCGGTAATTCCCGGCATCAGACGTTGGTCCTTCTGGTGTTGTTTGAGCACCATTCGCCCCATTTGCAAAATAAGACCCGATAATGGGGATTTTACTCAACAAGCTCATTTATTATCCCGATTGACTAGGTTCTGTTGTGATTTTTATTTCAACCATTGGATTGCTGCTGCGAAGTGG
>CAYSXY010000074.1:0-8051 GCA_964435165.1 uncultured Rickettsiales bacterium | reverse complement strand
AAGAAAATTCCATTGGCTGGTATTTTCGCCGTTTGCAGAAGGAAAAAAATCCAAAAAAATATATGAAATAGAGCTTGGAAAAGCCTTACCCGAAGAGTGTATAGTCGGAATTAGGCTAGAAGAACATACGAAGTCTTTTCCAATTGGAGCTTCTCTTGCGTTTAGTCCATCAGAAACTTTTGAGATAGCTTTTTCATTACAGCTGATAGTGCACCAGTATATGAGACAAATCGAAGAAAAGTTAATTACGGTATGAAAAAAAATTTCCGGTTAACAACTCCTGACGATGCTATCTAATCATCAACCCCTTCTAACAACGGCACAAACTTCACCGGCATCAAATGCCGGGTATGCAGCTCGCCATCGACCTTATCAACCCTCAGCAACATCTGCCCGTTTTCGGCTGATCCCACCGGTGCCACCAGCACACCGCCATCGGCTAATTGATCTGTCAGGCTTTTGGGAATTTCCGGTGCCGCAGCCGTCACAATCACCCGGTCAAACGGTGCTGCTTCCGGCCAGCCACGCATGCCGTCACCACAACGGCAGGTAATATTCGGATAATCCAGCGCGGCAAAGCGCTGCTTTGCGACCTCATAGAGCGGCCGGTGGCGCTCAATGCTGTAGACCATACGGCACAGTTTAGACAGCACCGCCGCCTGATAGCCGGAACCCGTTCCAATCTCCAACACACGGTGCCGGTCACTCAACTCCAGCGCCCAGGTCATCCATGCCACCACGGTCGGCTGGCTGATGGTCTGCCCGCGCTCTATCGGCAGTGCCATATCATCATAGGCATGGCCGCGAAACGAATCGGAGACAAACATCTCGCGCGGCACCTGTTCAATGGCAGACAGAACGCGATTATCCCGCACTCCGCTATTACGCAGCTGCATAATCAGCTTGATCTTATCGGCCGCCGTGCTGCCCGCCTTATCCTGTGGCGCAATGATGTCGTGTTCCTGAACCATAGTTGAAGCTTAGCACAGCCGATCTACAAAAAGGAACGCCAATCACACATGATTCCTCAACAGAGCCTAGGCCGCTTTGACGCCGTCCAATGCCACCGGCTCGACTTCAAAACTTTCGCGAATCGCCTCCATCACCTTATATTCAGTCAAATCCATCGAGAGTGGTGTGACCGTAATATACCCGTCTTTCACGGCATTGATGTCCGACCCCGGCCATTCGGACTCATCATTGCGCTCAGCCCCAATCCAATAATAAGGACGGCCTTTCGGGTCTTTGTTGCGCGCCAGCTTGTCACCAATTTTGCGGCGACCATGCGGCGCCAATTTCACGCCCTTGACTTTATCGGCATCACGGCAAGGGAAGTTGACATTCATCAGCACATTGGGCGGCCAGCCCGCCTTGCAGAGCGCCTGAATCACAGTTGCCGCATGTACCTTGGCGACATCCCAGGGAATCACATCATAATCTTTCAGGCTTTGGCTAAGCGCGATGGACGGAATATCCAGCAGCGTCCCTTCCATGGCCGCTGCGATCGTGCCGGAATAGGTGACATCCTCACCCAGATTAGACCCGCGATTGACTCCGGAGAGCACCAGATCCGGCTTTTTCGTATCAGCGAAGACTGATTTCACCGCCAGCAGCACGCAATCCGTCGGCGTACCATTCACTGCATAACGGTCTTTTTCAATCTGCCGGATGCGCAGCGGGTCATTAATGGTGAGTGAATGCCCCGCTCCGCTCTGTTCCGTCTCCGGTGCCACCACCCACACATCGTCCGACAGGCTGCGGGCAATCTCTTCCAACACGCTCAAACCCGGCGCATAAATGCCATCATCATTACTCACCAAAATCCGCATCTTGTTGAGCGGCGTAGTGGGTAATGCGGCAAATCTCTCAGCGTAATTCTGTTTCATATCGCCTCATCTCATCAAACCTTACGCTCTTCCTACCACTTATGTCAGTCGTTACTTATGCAGGTAGTGGGCGTTAAGAGCAACCACCCAACACACGCCAAACTATGCAGAGGTAATCACCGTCTCCCCACCCATATAGGGCTGCAACGCCTCAGGAATGGCAATCGCCCCATCTGCTTGCTGATAATTCTCCATCAACGCCACTATCGTGCGTCCCACAGCCAACGCTGACCCATTGAGCATATGGACAAATTCTGTCTGCTTTTCTCCTTCACGGCGAAACCGTGCTTTCATCCGTCGAGACTGAAATGCACCACAATTCGACACGCTGGAAATCTCACGATAGGCATCCTGCCCTGGCAGCCATACTTCCAGATCGTACGTCTTTTCTGCTGAAAAACCCATATCACCTGCGCAAAGCAGCATCACCCGGTAGTGAAGCCCCAGGCGCTTTAGCACCTCCTCGGCAATTGAAAGCATGCGCTCGTGCTCATTCTTAGACTCTTCCGGCGTGGTAATGCTAAACAACTCCACCTTGCTGAACTGATGCTGACGAATCAACCCGCGCGTATCACGCCCGGCGGACCCAGCCTCTGAGCGGTAGCAGGGCGTGTAGGCCGTCAACCGCAGCGGCAGTTGATCATGCGACAAAATAGAATCCGCCACCATATTGGCCAGCACCACTTCGGCGGTAGGAATCAGATAATAATCATTGGTGGTTTTGAAGAGGTCTTCCTCAAATTTCGGCAGCTGACCGGTGCCATACAGTGCTTTGTCTCGCACCAGCGTCGGCGGCACTACTTCGGTGAAGCCAAATTCACGCGTGTGCATGTCGAGCATAAAGCTCACCAAGGCCCGCTCCAGACGCGCCAACATGCCGGATAAATAGGCAAATCGTGCGCCGGACACTTTTCCAGCCTGTGCAAAATCCATCTGGCTGAGCGGGTTGCCGGCCAACCCTTCACCCAGCTCAAAATGCTGCTTTACCTCACCATCAAGTGATGGCTTCGTGCCCTCTACCCGCTGCTCGACATTACTTGCCTCATCCTGCCCGTCCGGCACCTCATCCGCCGGACTATTAGGCAACCGCTCCAGCCAGTAGGTGAGCGCATCCTCACCTGTCGTTTGTGCTTCCAACTGTTCAATTTCCTGCTTGATCTGAGCGGCTTCCGCCATCACCTCAGACGCATCACCACCCTGCTTTTTAATGGCGCCGATCGATTTCGCCACCTCATTGCGCTTGGTCTGCAACTCCTGCAGCCGCGTTATTGCCGTTCGCTTCTCTTCATCCAGCTCAAGAATAAACGCTGACCAAGAAGCCGCACCTTCCGGCAACGCAACACTCCGCTGTGCCATCGCGTTATCAAACGCACCCGGGTTCTCTCTAATCTGTTTTATATCGTGCATTGTCTCTTCTATCTGCTCTCATCCATTTTTGTCATCCCGGCGCAAGCCGGGATCCAGAGCGTGAGGGAAGAATTGATCAATCACTGGAAATCACTAATTCTTCATATAAATCCCGCCAGGACGGATTCATAGCCTCAATCAACTCTAATTTCCACGCGCGTTTCCATTCTTTAATGCATTTTTCTCTGTGAATAGCATCTCTCGCATCGCCAAAATGCTCATACCAGACCAGCCTGTGAGTGCCATATTCCTTACTGAAACCTTCCTTTGCTCCAGTTTTATGTTCAAAGACGCGCCTTACCAAATCAGAAGTCATCCCTGTATATAGCGTTCCATTGCGCTTATTCGACATCATATAGACAGAGTAAAGATGTTCTTTCATATGCCAATCTCTGGATACCGGCCTTCGCCGGTATGACAAGAACGATGTTATTTCGCTGATATACGCGTTAAAATAATCGACACCTCATACAAAATATACAGCGGCACGCCAAGGGCGATCTGGCTGATCACATCCGGCGGGGTAAACACCGCCGCTGCCGTAGCCACGCCGACAATGGCAAATTTACGCCCCTTGGCAAGACCATGTGGCGTGACCACACCAAGCCGTGCGAGCAGCATCAACACCACCGGCAATTGAAAGGCCAGGCCAAAAGCAAACGTCAGCTGAATGACCAGCGTCAGATATTCGCTGATACGCGCTTCCAACTCTACCTTGGGCATGCCTGCTCCACCCGGCGATTCAAAGCCGAGAAAAAACTGCCAGGCCAAGGGAAACACATAATAATAAGCCAGCGCAGCACCGGTGAGGAACAGCAATGGGGATAGTAACAAATAAGGCAGCAGCGTAGACTTTTCATTCCGATACAAGCCCGGCGCCAGAAACAAATAAAACTGCGCCGCTACTATGGGAAATGCCAGCGCCAGCCCTGCGTAAAATGAAAGTTTGAGATAAGTAAAAAACGCTTCTGTCAGGCCGGTAAAAATCAACCGGCGCTCCTCCTCGCCGGAGGCCTCCAACAAGGGTTGCACCAAAAACGCATAAATCTCTTCAGCAACAAACCAGCAAAGACCCATCACCAGCAGCACCGCCACCACCGAAATCACCACGCGCCGCCGCAACTCCACTAAATGGTCAAGCAAAGACCATTCATCGAGCGATTCCTGCCCGGTGGCGTCATGATGCGCTTCCGCTGCATCTTCCATAGCGAGAGTGTTACGAGTCATGCCGCTTCTATAGTCGATTACCGCTTTTGCTGGAACGGTTATTTCGTTACAAGCACTCTCTATGAAAGACGCACTCGACCAGCTACTGCAAGGCAATGTTCCGCACCCGCTCACGGGAAGGCCTATCTCCTTGCCGCTGCAGGCCCTGCTGATTGAAGCATCTTTCGACGGCAAGCATGAGGACTATCTGCGGCCTTTTGTCGACAATAGACGCTGCCTTATTATCGCCGACCCGAATACGTTTGCTGCTTGTGGCGAGGTGATGGAGGCAACCATCCGCAAGCTCGGAAGTGCAACACGGCACTTACTACCACGCCAGCCACAGCCAAGTGACAGCACCGCCAGACAGATAGCTAAACATGCCAACGCGCACGACCTGTGCATCGCCATTGGCAGTGGCACCATCAACGACCTGACCAAAAGAGCCGCGCATCTGGCCGGCAAGCCTTACATCTGTATTCCCACCGCTGCATCGATGAATGGCTATCTCTCAGCAAATGCTTCACTAATTGATGATTCCGGCTATCGTCGCTCCTACGTCGCCGCCATGCCAGAAGCCATCCTGATCGACCTGTCGGTCATTGCCGCCGCCCCCATTCGTCTGACTCGTGCCGGGTTGTGCGACAGCCTGTGCCGCAGCACCGTACAGGCGGATTGGCTACTTTCTCATCATTTGCTGGATACCCCCTACAGTCAGGATTTTTTCGACTGGCCCCGCCATCATGAAAGTATGCTGTTGGATCATCTGGATCTATTGATGGAAGGCCACCTACCCCTCACACAACTGCTCATAGAATGGCTGCTCATCAGCGGCATCAGCATGACACTGGCTGGCTCCAGTGCCCCGGCGAGCCAGGGTGAGCATATGCTGGCGCACACCATGCATATGATGCTTGGTGACCATGCACCGCACACATTACATGGCGAAGAAATTGGTGTCACGCTGCTCACCATGCGCATGTTGCAGGAAGAGTTATGCCAGGGCGATGCACCCGAATTACACTGGCTGTCACCAGATGAAGCATTGCTGAAAGACATGTTCAATCCGGAAATGGCGAAAGATTGCCTAGAGACCTATGCCCTTAAAGGATTGAACGAGCAGTCGCTCAACAGACTTAATCAAACATTGCACACTCAGTGGTCTGATCTATGCCATACGATTGCCACGCAATGCCAGCCTTATGAACGGCTGGAAGCCGCACTGGAGCGCATAGCCACTCCAACCACGCCGGAAGCGCTGGGCTGGCCCAACAGCGCATTTGAACATGCACTCACCATGGCACCACTCACCCGAGACCGCTTGACCTTTCTCGATCTCTTTCGATTGATGGCACATTAAGCATAAAGCGTGTTTGAAGTGAATGGCTGGTTACCTTGAGTCACTTTGCCAACCATAAGCTGCTGTATTTGCGCAGAAATAGAAATCTCGACAGAACCACCGATTTGCTCGCCACGATAATCACGGTATAGTTCCATCACCTCACGAAAGGAATGATTGCCATAGGTACTGGCAGGCGTGTCGGATTCCATCAGCGCGACCACACCGGCCAGATCACGCATGAGCTTGGGGTTGCCGCCGTCATGCTCATCAATGATTGCCGCTAAGCGCGTCACGGCTGATTTTTCATCACTGGAAAGGCGCGTAGACCCCGCCACATAGGCCATTAACGCCAAGGCCAGCTGGCTCGGCGGTTTTTCCTTGTGTATGACATTAAAACGCGCGGTCACGTCTATTTCAACGCTGACTTCTTTATACAATGAGGTGGAACGCATATAACCTGCAGCATAAGCGCCACCAAGAGAGAATTGACTGACCATCGGCCTACCTGACCATTATAAACGCAGCTACATGCTGCACCATGTTTAGGATACACCATAATACATTAACATATATTTACCATTGCACAGGATTGAACCTATCGAATCGGTAACCATTCGTTGCTAAGGGTGGGAAACAACCCTTTATTTGCCACTGCATGACGCATGCCATACAGCCTTTCCAGTCCAGTTACTGCTATCTTCGGGATTGACCTGCGTGCCCTGGCCTGCATGCGCATCAGCCTGTCCGTAGTGATGCTGATTGACCTGATTCAGCGTTCGACCGAACTCACATCCCATTACACAAATGACGGGCTATTGCCACGCCACGCGCTGATAGCAGACCCACACCATCACCTTTTCCCCACTTTTCATACACTTATCGATGAGCCATGGTTTATCATCACCCTGTTTTTCCTACATGGGCTGGCAATACTCGGATTATTGTTTGGATACCGCACACGGCTCATGACCGCCCTGTGCTGGCTATTTGGCGTTTCTCTACATAATCGCAATCTCTACATCACCTCCGGCGGTGATAGTTTTATACTGCTCCTGCTGTTTTTCTCAGTGTTCCTGCCACTCGGCAAACGCTATGCCATCGATGCACGACATCACCCACCGGCAAATGAACAGGTTCATTTATCCATCGCCGGGGCGGCCCTGATTCTGCAAATTATCAGCCTTTATTTTTTCGGCGCATTGTTGAAGACCGATGTACAATGGATACCCGACGGCAGCGCCGTATATGCGGCCCTGCATAGCCTGTTTGCATTGGACTGGGCACCGGCAGCACTGCTGCGGGAATGGACATGGGCGCATCGCCCACTCACCTATGCCGTCTACGGGCTGGAATTGATCGGCCCACTTCTATTGCTTACCATCTGGCATCCGCTGGCACGCGTGGTCATTGTCGCCTTGCTTGCCCTCATGCATCTGGGTTTTGCCCTGACGCTCAATATCGGCCACTTCCCTTATGTCAACCTGTCGGCGCTGCTAGTGCTGCTGCCACCAGCGCTGTGGAACCGACTGCCCCTGCCATCCCTGTCTCCGTCCTTCACAGTCCACAAACTGGCGAAACAGTGGCAAATAATCGCCGCACTCCCCCTATGCCTGATGCTATATTACAATATAGTCCACCTGCCCGGTTTATCGCATCGCTGGTCGCCCGATGCTTATCGGCTGATGCATGGCCTGCGCCTGGCGCAATATTGGAATATGTTCGCCCCTTATCCCTTCAGCGCCACCGGCTGGCTGCTCAAGCGGGGCGTAACGCAGAATGGGCGCATCATCAACTTACGCACTGGCCAACCAGTGCAAGCGGACGATTTCACAAAGCCACACAGCATTGCCGATCATTTCGGTACGGCCAGACAACTCAAATATGCCAGTATCGTGCTGTTCGCACCGCATAAAGCATACCTCTATCCACATTATGCCGACTGGGTATGCCATCAATGGAACCACCAGCGCCAACCAGATGATCCCTCACGCATCACCCATAGCTATGTCACCTTGTTCATTGAACAAACCATGCCCGACAGCATGCAGGAAACCACCCGCGCCTGGACCGTCGCCCATGATCATCGCTGTCATCAATAATTCACACAGCATAAATAATTAATTTATTAATTGGATATAAGGTGTTGTAAAAAAAATTTGGGGCTGGCATAGAAGTTAATTTTGATAGTACAGTTTAATCCATAATTTGAG
>CAYSXY010000073.1:0-8064 GCA_964435165.1 uncultured Rickettsiales bacterium | reverse complement strand
AAATTTACTTGTTATGTTAGGCTCTGTTGACGATTAAGTTAATGCCATCGACCACTGGAAAACTAAGCAATCCCCGACTGTTTGGCATTGATGCTGAAACCCAAGGAGATATAAGCGAGTTTAGTCGCCAGATTAAGAGAAGCCTCGAAGAACGGGGCCTTATTCAAGGCGACCATTTTCAGACAGATTACTTCTCTGAGCATGGGGTTGTGATTATTATCGTGGATGGACAGCATGTTCAAACAGCCAGAAGCCTACTTGATGAGAATGGCCTACCCCCTATCTCCATCGCTTTTGATGGTACAGAAGGCCCGGATGAAATATTGCAAATGCTTCAACGTATCAGCGAGATACGCGCCCAGCGCCATCTTGGTATGTAGGCACCTACTTTTTCTAAAACCCTTCTGCCTTCAAGGTCATGACCGGCTTGTCGCCGGCCGTGATACTCATCAGTAAGGAAACCGTCTGCGGCAACACTTTCTGCATGGTAAACCGTGCTACCTCCAACTTGGATTCGTAAAATTCCTTATCGTCCGTGCCATGCTCCAGCTTATCCAGAGCAGTTGCCGCCATGCGCGCCCAGGCAAAACCCTGAGCGACAATGCCGAACATACGCAGATATTCGCTGGCGCCACTCGCCGCGGCATTGGGATTGCCAAGCCCTTGCTGTGCCAGCCACAGACTGGCCTGCTGCAAATAGCCCATATGTTTGCGCAGCGGCTTGATAAATTCTTTCATCGCTGGGTTATCCTGGTGATGTGCAATGAACTCGTCCAGCGGATGGAAAAAGCTACGGAGATAGATGCCATATTTGGTTGGTAGCTTACGACCAATCAGATCAAGCGCCTGAATACCATTCGCCCCTTCATAAATCTGGGCAATGCGCGCATCGCGTACATATTGCTCCATGCCATATTCATGAATATAGCCGTGTCCGCCGTAAATCTGCTGGGCGAGCGTCGTCATCTCATAGCCCATATCGGTGAAATACGCCTTGATGATGGGTGTCATCAGTTGCACCCAGGCATCTGCCTCAGCGCGCACCGGCGCATCCGGATGTTTGTGAGCGATATCAAGCTTCAGTGCCGTTTCAACGGCGATGGCACGCCCGGCCTCGACGAAACTTTTCTGCAACAGCAACATGCGCCGCACATCCGGGTGAACGATGATGGGGTCTGCCGCTTTGTCTGGATGTTCCGGGCCTTTGAGTCCCCGCCCCTGCAAGCGCTCCATGGCATAATCACGTGCGTTCTGGTAGGCGGTTTCGGCCAGTCCCAGCCCTTGCACGCCGACATAGAGCCGCGCTGCATTCATCATGGTGAACATGGCGCGCAGGCCCTTATGAGGCTCACCGACAAGCCAGCCGATAGCATTCTCGTAATTCATCACACAAGTGGGTGATGCCTTGATGCCCATTTTATGTTCAATGGAACCGCAGGTAACGCTGTTGCGCTCGCCGAGGGCGCCGTCTTCTTTCAAGAGGAATTTCGGCACCAGAAAGAGGCTAATGCCTTTCACGCCGCTTGGTGCGTCCGGCAACTTCGCCAACACCAAATGCAGGATGTTCTCCGTCATATCATGTTCGCCGGAGGAGATAAAAATCTTGGTGCCGGAGATGGCATAGCTGCCGTCATCCTTCGGCTCAGCTTTAGTCCGAATGAGCCCGAGGTCCGTGCCACATTGCGGCTCGGTCAGGCACATCACGCCTGACCACAGGCCGGAGACGATGTGGGGCAGATAGGTCTGTTTCAGTTCATCTGAGCCATGCAGGGCCAGGGCATTGTAAAAACCATGGCTGAGGCCCGGTGTGATGCCAAATGAGAGATTGGCCGAGCAAATCATTTCAATCACCGGCATATTCAACCATTCCGGGAGCCCCTGCCCGCCATAATCAGGGTCGCAGGTGAGTGCCGACCAGCCTCCCTCGCGATAGGATTTGTAAGCATCGGCGAAGCCTGTTGGACAGGTCACTTCGCCCTTATTGAAGGTGCAGCCTTCGCTATCGCCACTCTGATTGAGCGGGAAGAGCGCCTGCTCACAGAGCTTGGCCGCTTCTTCCAGCACTGGAAGGGCTAAATCCATGCCCACATCGGTGATGCCAGGCACGCCAGCAAAACAGTCAAGCGGCAAATATTCTTCCAGCACAAAACGGATATCACGAAGCGGTGCTTGATAAGTGGGCATGGCATCATCCATGTCGATATAATTTCTACAACAGTACCACAATAAGCAGCAGAGGCTAAAAGAACCTAAACGCCCGGAGATTGACGCGCATCACCGTTCGGCCCCTGCTTAGGAAGGTCGCATAATCGCCAATCCTGATGTTCTTCATGCGCGCTTGAGACTGCAGCCGGGTGCGCCACCTGATCGTAAAGAGAATGAATCGCATGGTGAAACATAGTATTCAGACGCTCCGACAGGGTAGCAATTTCATCTAACTCCAGAGACACTTTGCCGCTTTCTGACAATTGACGTAAACCCTCCGCAATGCGCGATACTAATGATGTATTTTGCACTCTTGCCTCTCTCATCATTTTGATGGCGCGCTGAGCCTGCCCATCCTGTTGATTTTGGAACACGGCTAGAATCCCCTGGTGGTCTAATGAAATATGCGGAAATCCATGTGCACGGGCCTGATAGACTTTTTCATCCACGGACAGCATGTGCTCAGCTCCCTGACTCCAAATATAAATATCCAACAGATGTTTTGCTAATTCTTCATTAGATCGCGGCAAGTTAAGATACGCAGCATAATCCGTTGCGACAATTAGTTTTCGGGCTACTTCGTAACAGGGATGGTAAAATAGCACGCCCGCAAACCCCTCCTGATCACGCAAATCAGTTAGGTGGACATCATCTGCTCTGTTGGAGCTCATCGGCCGTGCAGTTAAATAGGGAGTGCGCGAAGCTAAATCCAGCGTTGTGACGCAGGAAATGTGGTCTATATCATCGGCAATCGCAGCATATTCGCGCGCAATAGTCGCTTCGTTATCAGGTAGTTCGTCTCCACGTTGCATCCATGACCCTCCATAATGATAGGTCAGGGAGCGGGCCAGCAATTCATGATAATGCTTCGGATTATCACAGTTACCGCGGCGCAGTTCAATGATATGCCGCATTAATTCAGGGTCAAACGCACGGGTTAGCCAGTCAATGTCCTGGGGCGTTAACTCAAATGCCCGATGAAGTTCCGGTGTATTGATAATATGCGTTATGTCTTCACGGCTGAACCGCTTTTCAAACAAGAAAAACTGCAGGCCTTTTTCAAAAATGATCTCACGAAACGCAGTCCCATACTTTTTACCCTTACGCGACGAATCCCAAGGGCGTCCTGTCGGTTTCATTGTACGGATTCCCGCTTCAAGAATATCGCAGCCCATCTGTTCCGCCGCTTCTACGCATAAGCGCGCTGAAGCGTCGCGTGCAGCATCTTCATCATAGGCTATATCTGTCTGAGAGAACCCTACAATAGATCCATCCAGATCATTCGAGCTTCGTATCGTGCCCGGAAGTCGACTGCCTCCGGTCAATACCAGCCCTGCCGCCCCTGACTGCTCGAACCTCCTGGCTATGTCTGTATGTTGACTGACCTCATCCAGTGCTGCCTGAAGTTGCGTGGTTGCGATTTTACGCAATACCTGCAACACGGGATGCTCGGTGTTCATCATAGCAAAAAGCAGACGTTCAGACGCGGAACCTTCTGATCGCACAAAAGGTAGCGGCTTACCGTTTTCTTCAAAAATCAACCGAGGCATTGTTATCTTTTATTCTTATTACGCCTATCTTTACGCTAGCATTATATAAAGCTGAGGCTCGCCTTCAATCAAGCTGTAAGCTTTAGGCAACGTGTTTTTCTTCCAGCACCACTGAGACCAGCCCCTTGCCATCTTCGCGCCGGATGATACGCATACTGCGAATGGCAATACCTTTTTCTTTATAATTCAACGCTAGTTTGGCCAGTGCGCCGGGCTTATCTTCCACCTCAATCAGCTCCGCTTCGTCGGGGTGGGCGGAATAGCCGGCCTCACGCAGCAGTTCGATGGCTTCGTCGTAGCGGTCCACACTCAAGGAAATTAATCCTTTATGCTCCAACTGGTCAGCATCGAGCATCTCGATGTTAATGTCAGCATCCCCCAGCAGTGCGGTAATATCCGCCACGACCGGCTGTGAAGCATCCTCAATAACAATGGTAATCTGTTTCATGCGGCCAAGCCCTCCCTGATGGCACTGCCGGTAATCTCCGGCTTATCCTGCGCCAGACTCGCGGCCACATCGGCAATCACGGCGTCAATCATTGTTTCCGTGACATGTGGCAATGTAATCATATGCGCGATATCAAGGTAAGGTGCAATCTGCCATTTGGCAATCACGCTGTCGGATGGGCGTGGAAAGACGACCGTGATGGAATTCTCATTACACCATGCATCGATGCCTGCTTTTTGAAAGGCGTTAAGCGCATATTCGGTGCGCTCAAGGCTCGTTTGAACGATATCACGCAGGCCTTCGCGCCCCAGTTTTGTAAAAGCATACCAAAGCAGTAATGGAGTAAAACCATTACGTGAGCCCATGATGGTGGTGTCCATCGCGCCGATATATTCAATTGAACGGGCAATGCGCCGCACATTGTCTTTTTTCGCCAACACAATGCCACATGGCATGGGTGAACCGACAAGCTTATGACCACTGACCGAGATACTGTCTGCACCAGCACTGAAATCAAAGGGCTGCGGGTTATCAACAAACGGCAGAATCATGCCGGACAGGGCGGCATCGCTATGGATGTAATAGCGTGAGATGGCCAACTCTTTCATGATTTGCTTGATTTTGGGAATATTATCCACCGCCCCTTTCATGGTGGTGCCGATATTGGCGAAAATGATTGGCGGCACGTCACGGTGCAGGCGCAATGTCTCGCGCAAATCATCATAATCCATCTCGCCATTGGCCTGGCCGCGAATCATGATGTTACGCGCGCCCAGCACGTGGAGAATTTTGGTGACGCTATAATGGGTCTCTTCACAGAAATAGACCATCCCATCCGGGTACATCTCGCGCGCCAGATAAAGGCCATACATATTGCCCTCGGTACCGCCATTGGTGACATAACCCCAAACATTATCCATCGGGGCGTGGGTCCATTCCGCATAGGTGTTGATGACCTCACATTCCTGCTCGCGGGTCGTCACACGGTAATTACTTGGTGCGAACGGGTCGCCAATATTATTGATGGAATAGTTGAGAAATGGCAGCAATTCGCCGTAATCGAACTGCAAATTACAAGGGTAGCCGACAAATTCGCCGGACGCTTCATCAAATTGTGTTTTTAGCCGCTGCAACACCGCGGCAATAAACGGTTCGGTCATGACATACTCATCATATTCATGGTTATCTGATTTTCGCCGCCCTTATAGGCGAAAACAGGCCGGAAATGCCAGAAAAAACGGTGTTTATGCGGAGCCAGACTGTCGCAAGGTTAATTGCGTAGCGGCTTACCCGTCTCCAGCATATGCTCAATGCGCGCCAGCGTGCCCGGCGTTTTGATCAACTCAATAAAATGCTGGCGCTCGAGATCGAGTAGATCCTGCTCCGACAGAGGCGAGAGCATGTCCGTTTCACCGCCCGACAGTACCCTGGCTAAGGTTTTGGCCACCACTTCGTCATGGGCGGTTGCTTTGCCGTTTTTCACGAACGTCTCGACTGCCATATTGAGCGCGGCGTCTGCCGTGGCCCCGGGCAGGTGAATGCTTTGCGGCTCCGGCGCGTGATAATCCTTTGCCAGATCCAGGCACAGTAATTTCGCATCATGCAGCAGCCGTTTGCGATTCATACTAATGCGTGAGGGCGTGCGGATGATTTGCATATCCTGCGCCTGTTCGGCAGATTCGGCCACCTTGGCCAGTGAGATCATCTCGAATGCCTCTGAGATGACCGGCATTGGCCCGCCGGGAATTGTGCCTTCGCCTTGCGACGGCATTCCGGCTTTGGCTGCTTTTTCCGTATGGTGTACAGCGTAACGAAGCAGCATCTCCTTACAGCCACCCCAACCCGGAATCAGGCCGACGCCAACTTCGACCAGCCCGATATAGCTTTCCATGCAGGCCTGCACCGCATCGCAATGGAGAATTGTCTCGCAGCCTCCGCCAAGCGCCATGCCGGCGAGGCTGCCGACCACGGGGAATGGTGCATATTTCAGGCCCATCATGGCCTGCTGGCCTTTGGCGATGACCTCTTCAATCTGATCCCATGCTGCCACGTTAGAGGCATAAAGCACGAAACCGAGATTAGCTCCGACGGAGAAATTATCGGCATCGTTGCCGATGACCAGCCCCTTAAAGTCCTTTCCTACAATCTCGACGCTTTGCTCAATCATCGTGATGATATCGAGGTCGATCGAATTCATCTTGGAGCGATATTCAAGACAGGCCACACCATCGCCAATATCCCACAGAGCGGCGGAAGCATTTTTAGCCAATGGCGTGGCATCGCGGGTGATTTCACCCAGCCAGTAAGCCTCTTTATCAATCGGCAGTGTGTTATAGTCGCCTTTGAGATTCAGACAGAATGCATCCGGGCCTTTTGATGTGTATAGAGGCTGCCCCTTCGCATTGGCGATGATGTCTGGCACATTCATACCATCTTCAGCGAGCAGGTGGGCAAACACTGCCGTACCAGGCTGACCTTTTGCCTGCATCCGGTCAATCAGCTCGAACGGCCCGTATTTCCAGTTGTAGCCCATGCGCATCGCCTCATCGACGGCGACGATATCATCACTGATATCTGGTATGAGCGACGCAGTATAGGCGAGTGTTGGCAGCATCACCGCCCGGGCATAGCGTCCACCAATATCGTCATGGGTAAGCAGCGCCGCTAAGCCGGCCTTTGCCGCTTGCACACTTTCCAACTTTGGCTTGTTGGCGGTGTGATATTCTCCGTTCGCCAAATCAATGGCTTCTTTGACTTTTTTGCCGCCTTCCTTATTCAGGCGGTAAAAGCCGCCCTTGCCTTTGCGGCCTGTATAGCCATCGGCGATCATGTTTTTCACCAGTTCCGGCTCGGCGGCAATATCGCGAAAAGCATCGTCCTTGGGCAAAGTCGTCAGAAAAGACTGCGCGATAAGCGGCATCAGATCGATACCAATCAGATCAAACAGGCCGAATACGCCGGTTTTGGGGAAGCCCAGCGGACGACCCATCACGGCGTCGGCTTCTTCGACGGTAATGCCAAGATCAAAGGCGCTTTTAAGCGCCTGCATCAGCCAGAAGCAGCCAATACGATTGGCAATAAAACCCGGCGTGTCTTTGCAATCCACCACGCCTTTGCCGAGATTGACATCGCAAAAGCGGCGGATGGTCTCCAACTGCGCGCTATCTGTCTTTGGCCCCGCCACCAGTTCCAACAGCCGCATGAAGCGCGGCGGATTGAAAAAGTGGGTAATCATAAAATCCCGCTGGAAGCGATCCGGCATGCCATGCACGAGAGCCGCCAGCGGCAGGGTTGAGGTGTTGGATGAGACGATGGAGCCTTGCTTACGCACCGCATCTATCTTGCGGTAGACATCCTGCTTGATTTCCAGCTTTTCGATGACGACTTCAACAATCCAGTCTGCCCTGTTTAGCGCATCCAGATCATCCTCAAGATTACCGGGAGTAATGCGCCTTGCATTGCGCTTATGGGTAAAACCGGAAGGCTTGCCTTTCAGCAGCTTGTCAATCGCACCTTTCGCCAGCACATTACGGTCTTCTGCGCCGTCCGGCACGATATCGAGCAACATAACATTCGTGCCGCTATTTGCAATCAGCGCTGCGATGCTGGCCCCCATCACCCCTGAGCCTAATACCGCCACCTGTTGAATGTCCGTCATGCATCATCCCCTATGCACTGTTTATGCCGCCCTAGTGATACCATTGCTCACAAAAGCATGCAAAGGGCAATAGGCGCGTTTTTTTCATGAAAATGTCACCAGGCTGTTACCTCCATTACACAATCACCCCTTATTATTCAGATGGATGTATAGGTTCTGTTGTGATTTTTTTAACGGGATGGATTTATTGATTGGCAAACGGA
>CAYSXY010000072.1:0-8091 GCA_964435165.1 uncultured Rickettsiales bacterium | reverse complement strand
ATTTCAGCACTACCTTATCCAGCGCACCCACTCCGGTTAAATCCCAGAAATGTGCCTGTGTCATATCAATGGTAACCTTTTCCAGCACTTCCTTAAAGTCGAACTGCGCCACAAAATTATCCGCTGAAGCAAAGAAAATCTGGCCGTACACACGGTAGATACGGTGCTTGTCTTCTTCCGCTAATTCCGACTGCACCAGCATCAGGCGCGATACTTTCTTGGCAAAGAACATACCACTCATCAGCACGCCGATGAATACACCCAGCGCAAGGTTATGCGTAGCAACCACAACGACTACCGTCACCACCATCACAAGACTGGATGTCTTCGGGTGGGTTTTAAGATTCTTAATCGACATCCAGTTAAACGTACCGATTGCCACCATAATCATCACCGCTACCAATGCCGCCATCGGGATTTGCTTCACCCACTGCGCCAATACCAGAATCAGGAATAGCAGGAATGCGCCTGCGAAGAAGGTAGAAAGCCTGCCGCGTCCGCCGGATTTGACGTTAATCACAGACTGGCCGATCATCGCACACCCCGCCATGCCACCGAAGAAACCAGCCACAATATTGGCGATGCCTTGTCCCGCGCATTCACGGTTTTTCTGGCTCGGCGTATCGGTCAGATCATCCACAATCACCGCCGTCATCAGCGATTCCAGCAGGCCAACGGCTGCCAGCGTCACGGAATATGGCAGGATAATCATTAAAGTTTCAAAGCTCAGTGGGATATTTGGAATCAGGAACATCGGCAGCGTATCGGGCAGTTGCCCCATATCGCCCACCGTGCGTAAATCCAACCCCATAAACATGCTGAAGGCTGTCAGCACTACAATCGCTATCAGCGGCGAAGGAATGGCCTTCGTAATGTAAGGCAAACCGTAAATAATACCAAGGCCTGCCGCCACCATCGCATACATCTGCCAGCCAGCGCCGCTGAACTCCGGCAGCTGCGCCATGAAAATGAGAATCGCCAGTGCATTCACAAAGCCTGTCACCACCGAGCGGGAGACGAATCTAAGCAAAGAGCCTAAACGCAACGCTCCGGCAATAATCTGAATGATGCCGGTCAGCACCGTGGCGGCCAACAGATATTCCAGCCCGTGTTCTTTAACGAGTGTGACAATGACCAGAGCCATGGCACCAGTTGCAGCGGAAATCATCCCCGGACGCCCGCCGACAATAGCAATTACTACGGAAATACAGAAGGAGGCATACAGCCCCACCTTGGGGTCAACGCCTGCGATAATGGAAAATGCGATAGCTTCTGGTATGAGCGCGAGCGCAACCACCATGCCAGAGAGAATATCACCACGAATATTGCCGAACCACTCGGCGCGAAGTCGAGAAAGAGACATGCGTACCTTATTGTTATCATTCACAAAGTGCCGGACATTTTACATCGCTTTGCGAAAACAAGGCACGTCTTTGCAGACAGCGCGTTTATAAGGATGCAGCGAAAAATGTCAAGGCAATGCAGTCGTTCACCGGTATTCACAAAGTCGAAAACAGTAGCAACGGGTGGCGCGTTTCCTATACTCAAACCGCATATTTGGCATTCAAACCGGCTATCCTAAAATGTCCCGTATGGAACACTGAAGAGACATTTCGCGCCAAACAGCTACGATTTTTAGCAAAACGACACAAAAGACTTGCTGCGGCAACGCCTTGATATTATTGTCGCGGTGCATCGTAAAATATTGTAATAATTAACGAAAATTACTCTTAAAAACCAGCAAGGGGGGCAACTCCTTCGTGGGTTCGACAATAAGCTTAGTGAGTTTGAGCGCAGCGATAAACGAGCTTAGCGTTTGCCGCGCAGGCCGAAAGGCCGAGCACATCCCACCCTCTCCGCCATATTACGTCACGGCTTTGAAGTTAGCAGAAAGCCTTTCTTTTCCATTTAATACAGATGGTTATATGGTTCGAATCCCATATGACCTTTTGCAGATAAACGTCTGTTTAGTCGCCAGACTCCTGAATGACGGCGGAGTGCGTGTAGAGCCACAAAATCGCCGCAATGGCGGAAAGGAAAGAAGCCAGCAAAACACCGAATTTTGCGGTTTCCACCAATTCCGGTTGGTTTAAGAATGCAAGGTTCGTAATAAAAACGGACATGGTGAAGCCAATGCCGGCAACCATACCCACGGCTAAGACATCCTTTAACCGTATCCCCTCAGGCAATTGACCGAGCCGTAGTTTTAATCCGATATAGCAAAAGAGGAAAATACCCAGCGGCTTCCCTAGAAAAAGCCCTACCACAATCCCCCACATCACAGTTGAGGAAAAGGCATGAGCTACATTCTCTGAAGACAAGACAATGCCTGCATTGAACAGCGCAAATAAGGGCAACACAATAATACTCACGGGATTAATGAAAAGCAGCTCCCAACGTTGCAACGGGGTGGAGACCACTTTTAAGTGCTTATGCATATCTTCTGTCAGGTGGTGCTGTGACTGCGAAGAGAGCATGGTGTCGTGTGTTTTGTCATTAGCGCCCTCAAAACTATCAACAAGCCCTCGAATTTTTGTGATAAAACTCTCCTGATTGAGGTAGGTTTTAACGGGTATTGTGAAAGCACACAGCAAACCTGCGGCGGTTGCATGCACTCCCGACTCATGAATCATAAACCACAGCATCCCTGCCAGTCCCGCAAAGACATATCCGTTGGTGATGCCAGCTCGATTGGCTACAATAAGAAGTACAAAAGGGATGAGCGCCAGTAAAAGCCAATTATAGTGTAGCTGCTCTGTATACACTATGGCAATGACCAGTATCGCACCAATATCATCAAAAATGGCAAGAGCTGCCAGAAAGATAGAAACACTGGCGGAAATACGACGCGCCATCAAGGCAAGCACACCAACAGCAAAAGCTGTATCCGTCGCCATTGGAATTGCCCAACCATGCACACCCTCACCACCTGTATTGATAAGCGCGTAGAGCAACCCCGGAACCACCATACCCCCCATTGCTGCGAAAAGAATGAGCGTGACATAGCGTGGTTGATTCAGTTTTCCCGCCAGCACCGAGCGTTTAATTTCCAAGCCGATAATAAAAAAGAACAATGCCATCAGGCCACTATTGATCCATTCCGCAAGGGGCATGCTGTAATGCGCATGATCAAAAGAAAAGCCAAGCTCCATGGAAGCCACGCGCGAAATAGGGTCGCCTATTGGGAGGTTGGCTAAAACTAATGCTGTTACGGCAGCAATAGCCAGAAGCAATGCGGCGGTGGTCTGTTTGCGAATAAAATGTTCAAGCGGAGAGAATATCTGGTCAACGCTGCGTTCAAGCAATGTTTGCAACGATACGTCACGTTGCGGATGCGCTGAATTTTTTGTTGTCATACCAATGACGCCTGACTCATTGTTTTTTATTCAGGGCGGTCTTTGTATCCTCTTTGACCCTAGCGGCGGTCACTCCATAAGCATAATGCCTGGAAACGTGATCAATAAACATCTCCGTGTCTGATTCTTCCAGACTCGAGCCGGAAAGCACACGCAGCAAATGCTCTAACGATATCTCGGTACGGATAGCTTCAGCGATCACAGACCTTAGGTGCTGATGCAACTCTTCAGCAGGGGCATTGCTATTTACCGCGTCAATATACTCTCTAGTAAAAATATTAAGTCGTTGATATTTTTTATCACCGTATTTATAGGTCATGTTTGCCTCCTGTTGATCTAGGCGAAGCTAAGTTAACCGGCAGAGTACGCACTTGAAAACATGCGCATAATCTGGCGATGCCTCTCCTCTTCTTCTGCATTCTGTTTTGCGCTCTCTTCCAAGGTGTCTTCCGCATTTTTTCGTGTATGGGACGTGTGTTTTTGTCGGATCAGCGCGAATTCGATAGCATCTACCAACCGGGAGAATTGGCCACGAACAACTGTGTCAGCGGCTCCATGCTCCATGACAAGTGTCGTCAGATCATGACTATCACTTTCACTCGTCAGTACGATGATTGGTATTTCAAACAGCTGTTCATTTAGGCTATCGAACACCTCTTCTGGTGATTCGATGCATTCCATTTCGGGCTTTAATATAATCAGATCAACGCCACTTGCTAACGCATGCGCTTCTTCTAAATTATGGCAGTACACTGCCTCCCAGGGAATACGCATCCCTTTTTCCAGCCATTCTTTTACATACGCTGCTTCCTGATCATTATCGTCAATAATCAGCAACCGAACGTTCGGGCTGTGGTTGCTTTTCAAAGAAACATCCTCAAGCCATCTCCTTTGAAAGGATAGTGTGTTCTCTCAACCGATTTAACGATGTGATTGATAAATTTTTCATGCTGCTCTCCCTGCTAGCTAGGTTGGAAGCATTCTCACGGCAGTTTCTTTGCACCACGCATGGATAACTGCATCTTTTCAAGAGTCTTGGATCAACATAACGATATCAATCTTCGCAGCTTCTTTTAAGTAGAGGCCAGCCGCTTCCCGCAGCATCAAATGGCAAGAGCGTAGAACGCTTCATCATAGTGGACTAAACTACAGCAATAGCAAGAAAATACTTTTTCTTGTAACCATTCACAAAATTAGCTTGGCATGGCTTTATTCTTAGTAGCTGGATTTTCCTGATAGGCATATCATATGTCGCAATGGCAGCTGTAAAATAATCATTCTCATTTTGGGACAGGTTCGCAAACCATCCATTACGCCCCACCACGGTTTATTTCATGTAATCAGCGCCACGGCGCTCCCTGAAATGAACAATAGTGATAACTGGGATGAGAACGACGTTCGACGCCGATATTACTAACTACTCCCCCGCATCCTCTTGAAACTGCTCAAACGCCAACAGCGCGTCGGCCGCATACATCAGCGATGGGCCACCACCCATATAGACAGCCATTCCAAGGGTTTCCTCCACCTCTTCACGTGTGGCGCCAAGCCGAACCAACGCCTCGCTATGGAAGCCGATGCAGCCATCACAGCGGGTGGATACCCCAATGGCAAGCGCAATTAATTCCTTGGTTTTCTTATCCAGCGCGCCGTCCTTGGTCGCCGCCATCGCCATGGCTGAAAAGCCCTGCATGGTGTCATGAATATCCTTGCGTAGCGTTTTTAAGTTACCGCTGATGCGCCTGGTAATATCGGGATAATATTTATCCATTTCGCCTCCTGAAAATTAAGATAGATAACACTTGATAATATTAGCAATATATAATATGTTGTCAATATGCAAAAGATACAAATACCCCCTACCCTTACCCAGATGGAGCGCAGCGCCATACAAGCAGAAGCCCTGCTGAAGCAATTGGCCAATGCCAATCGGCTGATGATTTTGTGCCACTTAACCACCGGCGAAAAAACTGTTGGAGAATTATCTAAACTAATTGATTTATCACAATCATCGATGTCTCAGCACCTATCAAAATTAAAATATTTTGGACTGGTCGATACTGAGAGAAAAGGCCAGACGGTATGCTATCGTCTGTGCAGCATGGAAGCGCAAGCATTGCTTTCCGTCCTATACTTAATCTACTGCAAACCCACCCAGAATAATTAGGAGAATCTAATATATGCCTCTACAAACCATCTCCCCTGCAACCCTCAAACAATGGCTGGATAAGCAAGAGGCAGTGCTGATTGATGTGCGCGAGCCGGCAGAGCATCACAGCGCACGCCTGGAGCAATCAACGCTTATCCCTCTCGGAAAAATTGACCATACATCCCTCCCCGTCGCAAAGGATCGCAAACTGGTGATTCATTGCCAAAAGGGTGCGCGTGGCCGCAGCGCCTGTGAAAAGCTCCTCCGAGAATATCCGGAGCTCGAAGTTTATAATCTGGAAGGCGGGTTGGAAGCCTGGCAAGCAGCGGGTTATGAGGTTGCATCATCCGGCAGCAAGATACTGCCGCTCGACCGTCAGGTACAGCTAACCATTGGCTTGCTATTGCTTACCTTCAGTCTGCTAGGCTACCTGTTATCACCCACCTGGTTCGCCGCCACGGCGCTGATTGGCGCCGGACTGACGCTGGCCGGTGCTACCGGTTTTTGCGGATTGGCTCTTCTGATAGCCAGGATGCCATGGAATCAAAAAGGCACCCCGCAATCGGCAGGGTAAATCACACCGACTCAACGCGCATCGTCACCCCAACCGGCTACAGGCAATCAACGTCAAATCATCGCATAAATGCGGCATATACTGCGCATTAAAGTGCTGAATGATCGCTGCAAATGCTGCCTCATAGGTGTGATGCAGGCTACTCCCCATTTGCGACTGAAACTGCACCGCTACCTCCTCAATCGGCCAAAAATGCCCGTCATCGCCGGGGGTTTCGATGAGCGCATCACTATAAATCAGCAGGCAGTCACCGGGATGAAAAGGCCGCACCACCGTCTCATAGCTGACATTATCGACCACTCCCAGTAACATGCCGACAGCAGAAAGCATCTCAACCTCCCCTGACTGACGAAACAACACCGGCGCTGGCGCACCGGCAGAGGCATAGGAAAATTGATGCGTCTTAATATTCACCACGCCATAGAGCATGGTGGCATAGTGCTCGGTGGGCAGCAGTGGCTTGATCAACGCATTTAAATGACTCAAATAGGCCGACGGCGAACGTGCCACACTGCCCGCACTTTTCATAAAGGCGTTGAGACGAATCGTATTCAGCGCCGCATTAACGCCATGGCCGGAAAAATCGACATTATACAGGCCTATCTCATCCTCTGAGATCATATGGCTACCCCACATATCACCGCCAAGCTCCGAACTGGGCTGGAAGTGATCGTCAATATGCAGATGATAAGCCGTCTCCAATGTCTCTTTATAATGCGCATTGGGCAGCATGATGCGCTGTGTTGACGCGGCTGTTGCCAACTCCTGACTGACCCGCGTTTTAAACTGCCGTAAGGCCCGGGTGAGATGCTCATGCTCCACATGCACTTTCACACGCGCCACCAATTCAGGCGGGTCAATCGGCTTGCAAACATAATCTGTTGCTCCGGCAGCAAAAATCGCTTCTTTTTCCGCCGATTCTGTCAAGGCTGATTGCACGAGAATGGGCAGTGAAGCAAGATCATCATCGTCACTGGCACGCAAGGCACGGCACAGATCCAGCCCATTGAGTGCCGGCATATTGATGTCGGTAATGATCACATCCGGCTGAAAGTGTAGCAATGCATCCAGCGCCTGCTGACCATTTTCCACCATCTCCAATTGCGTAAACCCTGCCTTGGTGAGAATCGTCTGCAACGTCATGCGGCTCACCGCCTCATCCTCAGCAATGAGAATGCGCCCATCAGCAATAGATGGCAGGCGTGAATCATCAGTCAGTGAAAGAGGGGTATTCAACATTCTGAAGCAGGTCGTCCATAACATACTGAGTGGCGCGATCATATACGCCTCTACACAACCATTGATAAATGAGAGGGTTTAACATTGCTTTAGGCAGAGGTTAAAAAGTCCCTACCCTAACTGCGCTGCTGAAATGATTGAAAACGCCCTCTCCTTTTGGGAGTAGACGTATATTTGCGCGTCTTCACGCCAGCCATCTGGATTACCGGGTCATGCCCGGCAATGACAAAAACATGTCATCCCACGACCTGCTGCGCCAGCGCTTGCACGGCGAGAGGCGGGTATCTGTGTTGTGCTCACGTCTGAATTTGTGGATAGAGAGACTCCTGCCTTCGCAGGAGTGACAGTTCAACTGAGCGAAGCGGCAAGGCTGCGCAGCCGAAGGATCTATTTAATTACATACAGAAACCGAGCTGTCATTCGCCGGTTCAACTGGCGAATCCAGATGACCGGCTTGATGATAGATCGTCATCCTTGAGCGAAGCGGCAAGGCTGCGCAGCCGAAGGATCTATTTAATTACATACAGAAACCGAGCTGTCATTCGCCGGTTCAACCGGCGAATCCAGATGACCGGCTTGATGATAGATCGTCATCCTGAGCGGAGCGGCAACAGCCGCAAAGTCGAAGGATCTCATCCACACGGCCAATATTAAAAATATCACAAAGAAAAAGGGCCGCGCAAATGAATGCACGACCCTTTATAGATGTTCGGAAAAAACGCATTAAAGAGATGTCAGACAGTGGGGATTGGACTCCCACTGCCTGACCCGAT
>CAYSXY010000071.1:0-8128 GCA_964435165.1 uncultured Rickettsiales bacterium | reverse complement strand
GACTAATCTTGCTTTCGCTGTCTTACTACTAAAAAGACTTTAAACAGACTCTTACACTTATAACGCTGCTTTCCCTTCGTAAAACCAGCCTTGCAATAAGAACTACTGTGACATTGTGCGCAATGCATATATCCCTCCATAGAATGTAAAAATAACATCTGAGGGAAAATAATTAAATATATCCTAATCCAGCAATGCCAGATTTTTGTACATGGCGTCCACTTTGCAATATCTATAATTCTATTCATTAAAGTATAGGCAACCGTTTTAATCTCATCCACTTCATCAACAACAATGTCGGTATTAGTAGTTACCACAGCCCCCAACCGACAGAATGGCTGTGAACGAAAGAAGTTCACGATGGCAGCTATTTGCGTTTGTGTGCCTCCTTGTGAAAATTCACTTGCATGTAAAGGGGTGTCGGGTGAGCCTGAAATGTTCTGACGAACATTACGCCAAGGCTGTACGAGGAACGCATCAAGATTTTCAGCCATAACGGCACAACCGCCAAGGCCATATACTGGATGGTCTTTTTGTTTGAGTTTCTCATGTCCTGTGTCATCTACAAAGACCACAAGACTGTTCGGAGAAAGTTTTAATTGCTTTTGGTTGTTTGGTTGCGGTGATATATATTTTCTCCTGCCATCATATTGAAATTATACCGACAGGATTTTATAGTTCCATCTCGTTGAAATACTGAAATACAATATTCACCAACTCTATTACCAAAATCGCTTGCTTGCAAATGCCTTTCCCGATCCCGTTTTGAGATACTTTTCAAACGCATAGGATTTGTGTTTATCTTTGAAGGCATGGAAGGCATGGTAGGTCACTAATTCCCACGGTACATACTTGGCAGTATGATTAGAAAAACCGTTGTTATGATCGGCGTGACGTTTTTTTAAGTCTTCTGTAATTCCAATGTATTTTTGATCCGGATGGCTCAGACTCCTGAGAAGGTACACATAATACATAAAGCCCTCCTTCGCCTCCGCTAATCATGCCTCGCCAAGGCTTCGTATGACAAAGCGCTCCGGCTTCGTAGCGCATTCTTCGGCCTAACGGTCTTCTGGATGGCATTGCCATCCGAAGCCCGAAGGGCGAAGGATGGTCGGGGTGAGAGGATTCGAACCTCCGGCCTCTTCGTCCCGAACGAAGCGCGCTACCGGGCTGCGCCACACCCCGACATATCTGATAAGTCACTCTATAACGCAGGCTGGTGTATCTGTCACATCTTCGCACAACATGCAAGTTGATACTGCACAGGTATGCGTGCATTATGCTGCTCTGCAACAGGCGGTTTTGCTTGATTTCACATGGTATAGTCAGTACATAACGCCCAGCCTGAGGGCGGGCATATCGCAGCCGGGAGCGGCTAAGGATACACGCTCGCGACCAGCGTTAACCGATTGTGAGGACAATTGAGCGATACTACAGGGAGTTTCTATGGCACGCGCTGCAAGTAAGAAAAACACCGAGGCCGCACAGAAGGATAGCAATGTGACCTCTATTAAAGACGCACGAAATAACAAGGTCGGGCATAATTCCCGCAACGCCACAAAGGAAGAATTACTCAGCTATTATAAAGATATGCTGGTGATTCGCCGTTTTGAAGAAAAAGCCGGCCAGCTTTATGGCATGGGGCTGATTGGTGGCTTCTGCCATCTCTACATCGGGCAGGAAGCCGTCGCTGTCGGCTGCAAACACGCCATTGAAGAAGGTGATGGCACCATCACTGCCTATCGCGATCATGGCCATTGTTTGGCATTTGGCATGGACCCTAAAGTGGTGATGGCGGAACTCACAGGCCGGGCGGATGGCTGCTCCAAAGGTAAGGGCGGCTCGATGCATATGTTCGATGTTGAGAATTTATTTTTCGGCGGCCACGGCATTGTCGGTGCCCCGGCGCCGTTAGGTGCGGGCATGGCCCTGGCTCAGAAATATCGCGGCTCAGACCGTGTCACGCTTTGCTTCTTTGGCGACGGCGCTGCCAACCAGGGGCAGGTCTATGAGGCCTTTAACATGGCGGCATTGTGGAAGCTGCCGGTCATTTTTGTGATCGAGAATAACGGCTATGCTATGGGCACCTCGGAAAAACGTGGGGTCTCCGGTCAGGGGCTGCACAAACGCGGCGCTGGCTTTGGCATTCCCGGCAAAGAAATTAACGGCATGGATGTGGTAGAAGTACGCGATGAAATGCGCGAAGCGGTGGCTCATTGCCGTGAAGGGAACGGGCCGATGCTCATTGAAGCACGCACCTATCGCTATCGTGGCCACTCTATGTCTGATCCGGCGAAATATCGGTCCAAAGACGAAGTGCAGGACGTGAAATCACATCGTGACCCGATCGAGCTCGTCAAAAGCTGGCTCATCGAGCAGCATGGTGAATCCGAAGATTCGCTCAAAGCACTGGATAAAGATGTGAAGGCCGAGATTAACGAGGCCGCTGAATTTGCTAAGTCTGCGCCGGAGCCGGATGCATCCGAGCTCATGACAGATATCTATACTGAATCTCAATAAAATACCCACAGGTGGAGGAAAAACGATGGCGACCTTAACGGTACGCGAAGCGCTGCGTGATGCAATGGCAGAAGAAATGCGTAATGACGAAGAAGTCTTCGTCATGGGCGAAGAGGTGGCAGAATATCAGGGGGCGTATAAAGTCACCCAGGGGCTGCTGGATGAGTTTGGCGAACGGCGGGTGATTGACACACCCATCACCGAATATGGATTTGCCGGCATTGGCGTCGGCGCGGCCTTCATGGGCCTCAAGCCGGTGGTCGAGTTTATGACCTTCAACTTTGCCATGCAGGCGATTGACCATATCATCAACTCCGCGGCAAAAACGAATTACATGTCAGGCGGCATGGTCAAATGCCCGATTGTCTTTCGTGGTCCCAACGGTGCGGCCGCACGCGTGGCAGCGCAACACTCGCAATGTTATGCCGCGTGGTATGGCCATGTGCCGGGCTTGAAAGTCGTCGCGCCGTATTCCGCAGCAGATGCTAAAGGGCTGCTCAAGGCTGCCATTCGTGATCCGAACCCGGTTGTATTCCTGGAAAATGAAGTGATGTATGGCCGCAGTTTTGATGTGCCGGATAATGATGACTTCATCGTTGATATTGGTAAGGCCGATATTGTGCGCGAAGGGTCGGATGTGACCATCACTGCTTATTCAATTGCTGTGGGCTATGCTGAAGAAGCAGCCGAGATATTGGAAAAAGAAGACGGCATTTCAGCCGAGGTGATTGACCTGCGCACCATTCGCCCGCTCGACACGGAGACCATTATTGAGTCGGTGAAGAAAACCAGCCGTTTGGTGACGGTCGAAGAAGGCTGGCCACAATCCGGCATTGGCGCTGAGCAGGCGGCACTGGTGATGGATCAAGCCTTTGACTGGCTCGATGCGCCGGTGGAGCGCGTGGCAGGAGTGGACGTGCCCATGCCTTATGCCGCCAATCTCGAAGCGCTTGCCCTGCCGAAGGCCCATGATATAGTCGAAGCAGCACGAAAAGCGTGCTATCGCAAATAAATTGATTCTCCATTCAAGCACAGAGACATCTTATGCCTATTGAAGTACTCATGCCCGCTCTCTCACCCACCATGACGGAGGGCAACCTCGCCAAATGGCTGGTGAAAGAAGGCGACAAAGTGGAATCCGGCGATGTGATTGCCGAAATTGAAACCGACAAAGCCACCATGGAAGTAGAAGCCGTGGATGAAGGTGTGGTCGGCAAAATCCTGATTCCTGAAGGTTCAGAAGGCATTGCGGTGAACAAGCTCATCGCCCTGTTGCTGGAAGATGGCGAAGATGCTGGTGCCGTGGATGGCTATGAAGCGTCGAATGACGATGCCCCGCAGCAGTCAGATGGCGGCAACGAAAGCAACGGTGCCGATCAACCAGCGAATAACGGCGCGGCGGCGCCTCAGGCAGCGAGCGAATCTGCCCCTGCGGCACGCAGTTCTGGCGAGCGTGTAAAGGCAAGCCCGCTGGCCAAACGCATCGCCGAAGAGCGTGGGATTGATCTTAGCAGCCTGCAGGGCACCGGCCCGCATGGGCGCATCATTAAAGCCGATGTGGAAGAGGCGAAAGCAGGCGGCGGTGGTGCGGCGGTGTCTTCCACCGCTACTGGCATGAGCTTTGGCCGCAATGCTCAGGAATCAACCGATGTGCCGCTCAATAATATGCGCAAAACCATCGCCAAGCGCTTACTGGAATCAAAACAAAATGTGCCGCATTTTTATCTATCGATTGATCTGGAGCTGGATAATCTGCTGGCCGCGCGTAAGCAACTCAACGCATCGGCGCAGGCGGCGATTGAAGGTGATGACGATGCAAAGCCGGCCTATAAGCTTTCTGTCAATGATATGATCGTCAAGGCAGTCGCTATGGGGCTGCGCGATTGCCCGGAGGCCAATGCATCATGGGGCGGCGATAAGATTATTCAGTATAATAATGTCGATATTTCCGTGGCGGTGGCCATCGATGGCGGCTTGATTACGCCGATTGTACGCAATGCCGATCAAAAACCGCTTTCAGTCTTGTCGAATGAATTAAAAGACCTGATTAAACGTGCGCGTGAGAACAAACTCGCACCGGAAGAATTCCAGGGCGGGGGCTTCAGCATTTCCAACCTCGGCATGTTCGGAATCAAGAATTTCAGCGCCATTATCAACCCGCCACAAAGCTGCATTCTGGCCGTGGGGTCGGGTGAGGAGCGCGTCGTGGTCAAAGGCGGCGAGTTCAAAGCCGTGAACATGATGAGCGTCACCCTGTCTTCCGACCACCGCGTGGTGGATGGCGCCGTCGGTGCCGTCTTCCTTAAACACTTCAAACGTTACATCGAAAACCCGATGGCCATGATGGTGTGATGAATAAAAAATCTGTTGGGATGTTGGCAGTAGTTATGCTTTTAGCGATTACTGCAATTTCTATAGTTTTTTTGTGGAATTTTTTTAATTCATCCCATGAAATACAAGCAGCTATTATTGCTGGATTAGTATCTGTTCTGGCTACTATTTATTCAAAAAATGCAGATAAAAAACGTGAAATAGCCAACTCACATTATCAGGTTAAAACAGAGGTGTATGGCGATTTTATTAACTTGATTATTAAGGATTTTTTGTTTTCAGAGAAACTAATCAGGAAAGAGCTTTCTGAGGATGATCTCACAGAAAAACTGATTTCATTCAGCACAGAAATCATAAAGTGGGGTAATTCAGATGTTATAAAGGCTTGGAATGAATTTCGTAATATCAGTAGCAGCGGAGATGTAAGACTCATAGCATTATCATTAGACAAATTATTATTCTCTATAAGAAAAGATTTAGGTCATACTGACGATAAAGATACTCGACACCTTACAAAAATTTTCCTGGATGGTGAGGCCCAACGTGAAATCTACGGACACGCATAACATAACCGTAAATCAAATATTGTCATTAGCTGAACAACACCACATAAAACAGGCCCGCTTGTTTGGCTCCCATGCTCGTGGAGACGCTACTGATGGTAGCGATGTCGATTTGCTCGTCGAATTAGAAGAAGGCGCTGGCTTTATGGATATTGTCGGTTTCAAGCTTGCGCTCGAAGAATTGCTGGGATGCAACGTTGATGTGGTGACTGAACACTCACTGCATCCAACGATTCGCGATAAGGTGCTGCGCGAGGCACGTCCTCTATGAGCGTGAAAGATGAATTAGCGCATATCCGCCATATTGTGGAATGTATTGAGCGGATTGAAGACTATATCGGCCCCGATAAACGCGAACATGAACGCAGCCGCATGGTGTATGACGCGCTGTTGCGTAATTTGCAGACCATGTCGGAGTCTGCTTCAAAATTAGCGCCTGCAACGCAGGCTGGATACCCGGCTATCGAATGGAAGAAAATTGCAGCCTTTCGTAATGTGATTGCACATGACTATTTGGGCGATTATGAACCACATATCTTTTGGGACGTGTTGCAACATAAACTGCCGGAGCTTAAAACGGCAATGCTAGAGGAAATGAAGAAGAGGACAAACACATGACACAGACGGTCGATGTAGCGATTATTGGTGGTGGCCCGGGTGGCTATGTAGCGGCAATCCGCGCTGCGCAATTGGGGTTGAAAACCGCGGTGATTGAGCGCGAACATATGGGCGGCATCTGCCTCAACTGGGGCTGTATTCCCACCAAGGCGTTGCTGCGCGCGTCGGAAATCAATCACCTGCTGCACACGCTTGGGGATTACGGTTTCAGCGCCAAGGATGTGTCATTCGACTTCAAAAAAGTCATTCAGCGCTCGCGCGATGTCTCCGGCCAACTGACCAAAGGCATCGGCCATTTGATGAAAAAGAACAAGGTCACCGTCATTGATGGCCATGGCAAACTAGCCGGCAAGGGCAAGATCGAAGTCTCCAAAGACGGCAAAAAGGTCGATGATGTATCGGCCAAGCACATCATCATCGCCACTGGCGCGCGTGCGCGGCAACTGCCGGGGCTGGAGGCGGACGGCAAACTCATCTGGACCTATAAAGAAGCCATGGTGCCGGACAGTATGCCCAAATCATTGTTGGTGGTGGGCAGCGGGGCCATCGGCTCTGAATTTGCCAGCTTCTACCAAAATATGGGCGCCGAGGTGACGCTGGTGGAAGTGATGGATCGCATCTTGCCGGTGGAAGACGAAGAAATTTCCAAATTCGTGCAAAAGCAGTTCGAAAAACAAGGCATGAAAGTGATGACCGGCGCCACCGTCAAAGCGCTGAAAAAGGGCAAAAACAACGTCACCGCGACCATTGAGAAAAAAGGCAAAAGCGAAGAACAGACCTTCGAGCGTGTCATCATGGCCGTGGGCATTGTCGGCAACACCGAAGAACTAGGGCTGGACAAAACCAAGGTGAAAGTCGAAAAAGGCCAGATTCACACCAATGAATGGATGGAAACGGCTGAGCCGGGTGTCTATGCCATTGGCGATGTCGCCGGTGCACCCTGGCTGGCGCATAAGGCAAGCCATGAAGGGGTGATTTGTGTGGAAAAAATCGCCGGGCAGAAAGACGCCCACCCAATGAACAAGCGCAATATTCCGGGCTGTACCTATTGCCGTCCACAGGTCGCCAGTGTCGGCCTGACGGAAAAAGCGGCCAAAGAAGCAGGCCATGACATTAAGGTGGGCCGCTTCTCCTTTGTTGGTAACGGCAAAGCCATTGCACTGGGCGAGCCCGAAGGCATGGTGAAAACCGTGTTCGATGCCAAAACAGGGGAGCTGCTTGGCGCGCATATGGTCGGCGCGGAAGTCACCGAAATGATTCAGGGCTACACCGTGGCCAAAAGCATGGAAGGCACCGAGCTTGACCTGATGCACACCATCTTCCCGCACCCAACCTTGTCTGAGATGATGCATGAGTCGGTGTTGGATGCTTACGGCAAAGTCATTCACATGTAACATCAAGCTCGTGCTGACGGGCTGCGAACGTTGTGTTTTCTGCGCTCCGGTGCGCACGTATTTTAATATACGCTTACGCTCCGGTGCTCAAAAACACGCGTTCTCGCCACGTCAGCAGCAAGCTTGTCTCTAAATAACACGATGACAAATGGACCTCACAAGCTGGCTGAATGAGTGGCAGGATACAGACGAGGTGGCGCGGGAAGCACGCCGCCTGATCGCTGCGCATGATAAGCAGGTCATGTTCCTCGCGCCGCCGGAACAGTGGGCTTTGCTGCAAGAAGCAGCAGAACTCTGCACCTTCGCTGAGCTTGTCTGGCCCGGGGAAATTGTTGAACTGCGCTGCACCTCACTCTCGCCACCACAGATTGAGCTACGCCCGGAAACTGATGCACAGGCTAGCTATTCACTGCATGATCTAACACATGCTACTGAATTGCCTGCGCTGGAAAAAGCACTGCGCTTATTCTTAAAAAACATCACCCAGCCGACCATGCTGGTGGTGAAAACCTCTCAGTCGCTGAGTGATGAACTGCGCCAGATGATCGAAAAAAACGCCCCGCCACACCTTGCTGGCACGTGGTGGTGGCAGGGCGAGGAAGTAATGTTCGTAGCCAAATAAGAAGATAAATGACGGCTAAATCCCGAAATACGGCGCTTATAATTGTCGCAATTCTGTCAAATTACCAGCAATAAATATTA
>CAYSXY010000070.1:0-8215 GCA_964435165.1 uncultured Rickettsiales bacterium | reverse complement strand
AGTAGCGATTTCCAATATTGCCACCTGAATTAAGTCACGGGCGCGCTGCTCTAAGCGGGTGTCATCTCTTGCCAATTCAATAAACTTGCCGAAGCCATGCCAGGCTGACTTGCCATCACGAAAACGATGGAACTGATTTTCTTTACCTTCCTGCGCATTGGGCAAGCCACCGCGTTCTGGTCGACCTTTTGGATCACCACGCATCAGAATGCGGAAAACGGAGGAGTGATAACTACGGTCATCTGCGGCATCGCGTTCATCCGCAATCGCTGTCGCCAACTGTCCTACCCAATCCTTATATTGCTCAATACGATGTTCAACTGTTCCAACCGATTGATCATCCTTGATATAGAATCGGTCTTTAATACGCGCTTTTAAGCGCCTGTCCAATACAGCCATCGCCAAATGCGCCCCTTGACTCGTATAATAGCCGGGAGGTGGGTTTTCTTCATAATGATTGTCCACACGATGCTGCTGCATTCGCTCGTCCAAATACAAGAAAGTGGTTTGAATGCAGTTTGCTAGTAGGGTGGCTCCGTTGCGTTCAGGCCGAATACCTTCCGAATACTCAAAAACATCCGCTGCCCTTGTGTTAGCTGGCAATTGGCCGAACTTATACGCTAAGGCTTTGGCAACATACAAATCAAGTAGTGATTGTTGGCTGCCGACCGTGGCAAAAATATTTTGACCGTGCCATTGATGACTGGACTCTGAGGCACCGATGCCTGATTTCCTTGATGACATATGTTCTAATGTCCAACTACTATTGTTTTTATGTGGCCAATTGACGTGTGAGCGCAAGTAAAATAACGAAAAAGCACGTCAATGAAAAATGAACTTATTATGACAAAAATGCATAGGTGCTTGCACAATAATGCATTTTACCTATAAGCTGCTTGTTAACCAAGATTAATGCACATGATGTAACAGTGGCGAGGGGTGATGGCGGGAGCCGGAATGGATTGGGATAAGCTGCGGATTTTTTATGCCGTAGCGCAGGCTGGCAGTTTTACGCGTGCGGGCGAAAACCTCAATATGAGCCAGTCAGCGGCCAGTCGCCAGGTCAGCGCGCTGGAAGATGCGCTCAATGTTTCACTATTCCACCGTCATGCGAGAGGGCTGATTCTCACCGAGCAAGGCGATATTCTCTACCAGACGGTAAAAGAGATTTTCACCAAATTGGCCGTGACGGAAAATGCTATCACGGAAAGTAAAGAGCGCCCAAAAGGGCCGTTACGCATTACGGCATCGGTAACATTAGGGACGGTCTGGTTAACACCGCTACTCAAAGAATTTATCGATACGTACCCTGACATTAATGTCTCCCTCATCGTCGATGATCGTGAACTTGATCTCAGTATGCGGGAAGCTGATGTGGCCATTCGCCTTTTTTCGCCAAAGCAGCCTGATTTAATCTATCGCCACCTGATGACGATCCATAACTCGGTGTTTGCCTCCACGGAATATATCCGTGAGCATGGTGTGCCCTCGCGCCTGGAAGAGCTGGATCAATACCGGTTGATCACATTTGGTGAGGAAGGGCGAGCGCCTTTTGCCGAGGTGAACTGGCTTGTGAAAGAAGGGGTGCGGCCGGGAGTACAGCGTCGTCCTATTCTAAAAGTGAATAATCTGTTCGCTATGCTCCGTGCGGTGGAAAGTGGCCTTGGTATTGCCGCATTGCCGCATTACATGGTACAGGATTCGCTGAAAGTGACCCGTGTGTTGGATAGTATCTCCGGGCCTAAAATTGATGCGTATTTTGTCTATCCTTCTGAATTGCGCAATTCCAAGCGTCTCAAAGTATTTCGCGATTTTATTCTTCGCAAAGTGGCGGAGAGCAGCTTTTAACGGGTATGGTGAGTGATGTAGCGGCGCGCATGCCTGCTTGAATGCGTTTTGCATGATGATTTCCCTTGATTTTGATTTACAGCCCGCGCTGCAACCGATAGGAATGGCGAGGATATTAACTTATCGATGGAATATTCGTGAGTCGTGCCAGTCCTTTGAAAGCCGATACGTCATCGCACGCCAGCGACACCTCGCCGGTCGCGGTGCTACAGGGGCTGGTGCAGGAAGATCTGGCGCAGGTCAATCAGCTGATTATTGAGTTGGCTCGCAGTAAGGTGGAGTTGATTCCCGCCATTTCCGAATATCTGATCGGGTCGGGGGGCAAACGTCTGCGGCCAATGCTGACCCTCGCCGCCAGTGGATTATGCGGCTATGAGGGCGAGCATCACATCGCATTGGCGGCGAGTGTGGAATTTATTCATACCGCAACATTACTGCATGATGATGTCGTTGACGGCAGTTTTCTGCGTCGTGGCTTATCCACCGCTAACGAGGTGTGGGGCAATAAAGCCAGCATCCTGGTCGGTGACTTTCTTTTTGCGCAGGCATTTCGTTTGATGGTGCAATCCGAATCCTGGTCGGTACTGTCCGTGTTGTCGGATGCGTCAGCCGTCATTGCCGAAGGAGAGGTGCTGCAACTCACGGCCAATATGCAGCCGCTCACGGCAGAAGGAGTCTATTATGACGTAATTTCAGCCAAAACGGCGCGCCTGTTTGCGGCTGCCTGTGAGGTGGGTGGCCTCATTGCCGGCAATCGCCAGGCCGCTGAGGCCTTGCGCCAATATGGTGATGGGCTCGGCATGGCGTTTCAGATTGTGGATGATGCACTGGATTATGCATCGGATAGTGACACGCTTGGTAAGCGGCCCGGCGATGATTATCGCGAAGGCAAAATTACACTGCCTGTGATTTTGGCCTATCGGCGCGCTACTAATACTGAGCAGCTTTTTCTCAATGAGCAGTTTAAATCGGCGGCAACACGTCACCCCGGCGGTTTTGACGAGATGCGTGAGTTACTCGCGCGCTATGAGGTGATTCCTGCCTGTCTGGACGTTGCACGGCGCTATGCACGCACCGCTGAAGAGCAGTTGCATGCATTGCCGGATAATGCCTATCGCGAGGCATTAGCCCGAATTCTGCATTATACGATTAACCGTTCCTTCTGATGGCCGCATGCGATGTCAGATGAAACCGGGATAGAGATGACGGACTCCTCGGCGTATGGGGCGGTTCATGACGAGGATGATCTTGCCTCTGTGTCGTCGGTGCTGGATCAATTGGCTGCGCATGTGCAGGATCGTTCTCACCTGACACTGGGCGAGATGTCTGATTTTCTCGGTAGCCGTAGTTTTGCCCTGCTGTTGATTTTACTGGCAGCGCCCGCCGGTTTGCCGGTGCCCGCACCCTGGGGTGTGACGCAGATATTAGCGGTATTGATGGTGATTATATCAGCGCAATTAGCGTTAGGCCTGCATACGCTCTGGCTGCCGGGATGGCTGGCGCGCCGCCGGTTGAAGCGTGGGTTTATTCAGGTGCTTGCCGAAAAGGGTGGGCCGATTTTCCGGCGTATTGAGCGGTTGATTGCACCGCGCCTGTTATTTATGGAGCGGTGGGCCATGCAACGCCTGACGGGGCTATGGTGCATGGTTTGTTCTCTCTCTGTGGTGATTCCGCTGCCGCTCACGAATACCATTCCATCGGCTGGCGTGGTGCTGATGGGGATGGCAATGCTGGAGCGCGACGGGCTGCTGACGATCGGCGGTATGCTGATCGGCCTGATGGGCCTTTGCATTACGCTGGCGGTGCTGTTTCTTGGCCATGAAGCCGTGCGCGCCTTTCTTTAATGTCTGATGGCCGGATTTCACGTTACGTCTAATGATATCGGTCTTTATGTCCACTGGCCGTTTTGTCTGAGCAAATGCCCCTACTGTGATTTTAACAGCCATGTTCGTGAGGCAGTCGACCAATCGCGCTGGCGGCATGCCTTGTTGCAGGAACTTGCCTATTGGGGGCATCAGACAGAGGGAAAGCGGCTGGTGAGCGTATTTTTTGGTGGCGGCACGCCCTCGCTCATGGAGCCATCGACTGTGCAGGCGCTGTTGGATGCAACTTGTCACTACTGGCGGTGGTCGGATCAGGTGGAAGTGACGCTGGAGGCGAATCCCACCTCTGTCGAAGCGTCACGGCTGGCTGCGTTTCGTGATGCAGGCGTGAACCGCGTATCGATGGGTGTTCAGGCACTGGACGATGCGGCTCTTCAGTTTTTGGGACGGCAACATACGGTGCGTGAGGCCCTGGCGGCCTGGCATCAGGCAGCTGAAATATTTGCGTACTGTTCTTTCGATGTCATCTATGCCCTGCCCGGACAAGAGGTGGCGGCATGGGAGGCAGAGCTGCGTGAAGTGTTACGTCAGGGCGGGCGTCATCTGTCACTGTATCAATTGACGATCGAGCCCGGTACAGCATTTTATCATCGGCATCATCGTGGGCAGCTTCCGACCCTGTCTGAAGCATCAAGTGCAGAGCTGTATGAGCGGACGCAGGGTATTATGCAGGAGGCGGGCTTGCCGGCCTATGAAATATCCAACCATGCGGTTGAAGGTCATGCGTGCCGACATAATCTGCTTTACTGGCAGGCCGGAGACTGGGTGGGTATCGGCCCGGGGGCTCATGGCCGATGTCACCATAAAGGTGGCCGCAAGGCGAGTGTGATGCAGCGTAGCCCAGAGAAATGGTTGGAGCAGGTTGAGCAATCAGGCCATGGCATGGCTGAGTCAGAGATGGTGGATGGGCGAGCAATTGCCGAAGAAATGCTTATGATGGGGCTTCGGTTACGTGACGGTCTGGATCTCGAATGGCTTAATACCCGTAGCGGCCATCCGCTATGTCATTGGGTTGATGCACGGGCGCTTGTGCGATTGGAAGAAGATGGGCTTGTCGAGCATACGCCGACCCATTTGCACGTCTGTGATCGCGGTAGACTTTTGTTGAACGCTATATTGGGGCAGTTGCTTACCTGAAGATAGCCGGAGCACGGTCGACGACCGAGAAGCCAGGGTTTTGTGCCTCCAGCACAGTCAGGCCACGCTCGGCGATGCCGTTCGGGAGAAAGCGAAAAATACCATCGACAGGGCCATTGAACCCTTTGCGATCTGTCAGGACAGCATCGCGAAACATGATGCCGGGGGCGACATCTTCTGGTGCGTTATAGGCCAATGTGGCGAGCAAGGCACCGGCATCGTAGGCGAGGCTGGCTAAGCGCGGCGGGCGATAGCCGTATTGGCGGGTGAAATGTTGTTCAAACATCCGCCTTTTTTGGGGGTCCGTGCCTGCGAACCAGCTGCCATCAAGCCGCGATGATAAGCGTGCCGTGTCATCATCCCATTGGCCACTACCTAGCAGTGTGAAGGTGCGAAGATCGAGTTGTTCATCCTGCATGTCGACCACAAATTGTTCCAGACGTGCCCCACCTTCCGGAAAGAGCAGGGCGTCGAATCCATAGCGGGAGCGTTCCCGCCGCTGTGCGCCATCTTCATCTTCTGTTTGCTCCAGCAATCGGCTAGAGCGTGTTTGTGACAATAGCTGACCAATTTCAACACGCAATTGCGGGGCATCCGGTTGATAATATACCGTGCCGGTGATGCGAATGCCAAGTGGCATGGCTGCCTTGCTCATAGCATCATAGACAGTCCGGCCATAGGCGTTATTGGGCAATAGTGCCGCCATGGACTCGATGCCGCGCCCAGCCGCATAATCCATCACGCGAACGATTTGCTGTTCCGGGACGAATCCCATCAGGTAGGCGCCGCTTCCTGCCAGCGTTGTATTATTGGAGAAGGCAATGACAGGAATATTACGACTGCTTGCGATTGGTTTGACGGCTTCCAGTGATTGGCTGAAGAGCGGGCCCAACAATATTTCCGCACCCTCGGCCAGTGATTGTTGTGCCATGGTAATGGCGGTGCTTGGTTTGCCTTTCGTATCTTTAGGAATCAGAATAATGCGTGTCTCATCAGCCTTATGGTCTGCCAAGCTTAAATGTTTATCATTCAGGGCGAGGATTGCGGCATCCAGCATGGCATTGCCAAGTTCTGCATGCGTTCCGCTGAGGGGCAGCAGGACGCCGATTTTAATCACGCGTTTTGGGGCAGATTTTGCCGGTTGTGCTGGTGTGGGAAGAGTTGGTTCTACGCGTGTGGTGGCCATATCGGTGGCAATGGAAGCTGGCGCCTGGTCGCGCATATTGGTGCCACCCGCGCAGGCGCCCAGCGTCAGAATGCAACAGCAAAAGAGAGCGATAATGGCCGCGCGGCGCTTGAGTCTAAACTGGAACATGCGTATTTTGCGTCCATCTAATGTCGATTTAAGAGTCGCAACATAATGCATTCTGTCACATGACACAATTGTCGGATCACGCTTGGGGTAAGCCGGATGAAAATGCATCGCTTCCCGGCGGGTTATATCTGGTGGCGACGCCCATTGGGAATTTGCGTGATATCACACTGCGCGCGCTTGATGTGTTGATGCAGGCGCAGGTGATTGCCTGTGAGGATACGCGTACCAGCCAGGTGTTGCTGCGACATTATGGCATTTCTACTCCGCTCGTCAGCTATCATGATTACTCGACGCAGCGCGTGCGAGACGGGCTGGTGGAGCGTGTCTCGCGCGGAGAGGTGGTGGCGCTGATCAGTGATGCAGGAATGCCGCTGATTGCCGATCCCGGATTTAAGCTGGTGCGTGCGATGCAGCAGGCCCAATTGCCGGTGCGTATCGTTCCCGGGCCATCGAGTGTAACCAGTGCCCTGGCGTTGAGTGGGCTGCCCAGTGATCGTTTTTACTTTGCCGGATTTATTCCAGCCAAATCTCAGGCAAGGCGGCAATTTTTCGAGGATTTGGCGCTTTTAACCTGCACTCTGGTTATGTTGGAAAGTCCGCACCGGATTCGTGACAGTCTGGAGGTGATGGCAGCATGTTGGCCTGAGCGGCAAGTGCGTCTTTGTCGTGAATTAACCAAGCATTATGAAGAAGTTGTGCTGGGCAGTACCGCAGAGATAGCCGAGCGCACTGCCAGCGGTGAGGTGGTTCTCAAAGGTGAAATGGTGCTGGTGGTTGATGGTGCCACAGATGTCCCAGCCGTTGACTCGTTAATGCTCGACGATGCATTGCACGCGGCGATGACAGAGATGAGTGTGCGCGATGCGGCGCGCTATGTCTCCGAATCATTAGGCTTGCCACGTAAACAGGTGTATAGTCGTGCCCTCGCGCTCCGACAGACGTAATGCTGACCGGTTCGGGCGCTGGGCCGAAACTGTGGCGCTCGTCTGGTTAATGCTGCATGGCTATCGGGTGCTGCGCCGTCGCTACCGCACGCATGGCGGTGAAATTGATTTGCTGATGCGGCGTGGACGTCAATTGGTGGCAGTCGAGGTTAAAGCCCGGCGTGAGGCTGCCGGGCTCGACCTGGTGAGTCTCCATCAACAGCGACGCATCGTGCAGGCAGTGCGACTCTTTCTTGCACAACACCCTAAACTGGCTCAGTATGATGTCCGGTTTGATGTGGTGTGCATTTCGCCCTGGCGCTGGCCGCTGCATGTGCCCCATGCCTGGATTGCGGAGGAACCATGAGATTACAGCTCTTACTATTGACAGGACTGCTCCCTATGCTCCTGTCGGCGTGCTCGCCCGTCTCATTGGCCACCAGTACGGCATCCGTGGGTTACGCGATTGCGGATGAGCGCAGTGCCGGGACAATCATTGATGATGCGGTTATCAAGGCGGCGATTCTCCATCATTTTACTCAAAAAGATATTGATAATTTACTGCTGGGCGTTGCTGTCACGGTCAATGAAGGGCGGGTGTTGTTGACAGGCACAGTGCAGCAGCCGCACCATGCGGTGCAGGCAGTACAAGAGGCATGGAAAGCCGATGGTGTGCAGGAGGTAATTAATGAGATTCAGGTGGCTGAACCCTTGCCGCTTAAACAACGAGCGAAGGATATTTTTATCGCCGAGCATATTGCATCTGAGTTACTGCTGACGCGACAGATTCGATCCGTTAATTATTCCGTGGAGGTGATTGGCGGTGTTGCTTATATCATGGGTATCGCCCAGGATCCGCTGGAGTTGAAAAATGTCACGACTATTGCCGCGCGCACGCGTGGCGTTGATAAAGTGGTGAGTCATGTCAGAATGCGCGAGAGTACACTTCGTCCGGTGAATGCAAACAAGCACCGCGTTGATTGGACTGTGCCGATATCTATGCCGTGATGAGTTAGCTGATCAACATCAGGTCGATGTTAAGCGATGAAAAGCTTAATAATCTGATTCTTCGTAAAATTCCTCAGGAGAGGGAGGGATATGGTTCAGTG
>CAYSXY010000069.1:0-8254 GCA_964435165.1 uncultured Rickettsiales bacterium | reverse complement strand
GTATAGTGATTGTGATCGTCTCACTGAGATAGAAAAAAAACAAAGATGGGTCTAATAATGCTTAAAGATTTATATCAAGCTGAGTTAAATTCTCCTCAAGAAATTGCGCTTAAAGCGCTTGAAGATAAGCATAATAATTCTGTCAGGTGTGTTTTTGAAAAAACTCTTTATCATCGTGCACGCCTTACGCATTGAATGAAGCGGTATTTTACCATTTGTGTCATTCCCGCGAGTCCCGAAGGGACGGAGGCGGGAATCTCCGGTGCAGATAATGAATGGCTTATTATGATGGAGTTTGGCCGGGGTTGTTGTCGCTATGAGTTGCGAGGTTTGAGGATGTTGAGAGTGGGATTCCTGCCTTCGCAGGAATGACGATGTGTCGAGAAGGATTGATGAATCTATCGTGTCATTCCCGCGCAGCCCTTGAAGGGCGGAAGCGGGAATCTCTGGTGCGGATAATGAATGGCCTATTATGATGGAGTTTGGCCGGGGTTGTTGTCGCTATGAGTTGCGAGGTTTGAGGATGTTGAGAGTGGGATTCCTGCCTTCGCAGGAATGGCAATAAGTCGGATGCTTGAACGATTATATGGATAAGCAATATTATGTATACATCCTCGCCAGTCGGCCTAATGGCGCATTGTACGTCGGCGTGACGTCCGATTTAATTAAACGTGTTTATCAACATAGAGAAGGGATGGTGGAGGGTCACACTCGCACCTATAATATCCATCAGCTGGTTTATTACGAAACATATGGGCATATTGATGATGCCATTTTACGGGAAAAGCGCTTGAAAAAGTGGACGCGGGCGATGAAGAATGATTTGATCTCACAAGGCAATCCAATGTGGGAAGATATGTACCCATCGCTGGCGACAGTTTGAAATGGCGACAGAGATTCCTGCGTCCGCAGGAATGACAGTAGGAGGATAAATATGGAAAAATTCACGACATTAACGGCGAAGGTCGCGCCGCTGCCGATTCAGAATATCGACACGGATATGATTATCCCCAAGCAGTTTTTGAAAACGATTAAGCGCACCGGGTTGCGTGAAGGGTTGTTTTATGAAATGGCCTACGATCTGGAGGGGCAGTTGGTTGCGGATTTTGTGCTCAATCAGCCAGCTTACAGGGAGGCACAGATTCTTGTGGCTGGGGATAATTTCGGCTGTGGGTCCAGCCGCGAGCATGCGCCGTGGGCGCTGCTGGATTTTGGCATTCGTTGCATCATTGCGCCGAGTTTTGCTGATATTTTCTACAATAACTGTTTCAAAAACGGCATGTTGCCGATTACCCTGCCACAGGAGAAGGTAGATTATTTCATGCAGGCGGCGCAGGATCAAAAAGTGGTGAGCGTGGATTTGCCAGCGCAGACTGTGAGCGTGGATGGCGAGTCACCCGTGTCGTTTGAACTGGATGGGTTTCGTAAACGGTGCCTGCTGGAAGGGCTGGACGATATTGGCCTGACGCTTGAGCATAGCGGCAAAATTGATGCGTTTGAGCAGACAGATGCCCAGGCACGGCCATGGCTCTATGCGGCGTGATGTGTTCACACACAATTTTTACAAATGATAATGTGGGATATGACGAATGACAGACACATCGATTCTTCTCCTGCCTGGTGATGGCATCGGCCCCGAAGTAGTGGGTGAGGCAGCACGTATTCTGGCGTGGCTTAATCAATATCGCGGCACCTCTTTTGTAACGGATGAGGCGCTGGTGGGTGGTATTGCCTATGACGAGGCTGGCACGCCGTTGCCGGAGGCGACGTTGGCTAAAGCACATCAGGCGGATGCGATTTTGCTGGGTGCCGTGGGAGGCCCGAAATGGGAGGCCTTTGATTATAGTGTGCGTCCGGAGCGTGGTTTGTTGGGCCTTCGAAAAGAGCTTGGCCTCTTTGCCAATCTGCGCCCTGCTTTGTGCTTTGATGCGCTCGTCGATAGTTCCACACTCAAGCGTGAGGTTATCAGCGGCCTGGATATTATGATTGTGCGTGAACTGACGGGAGGCATCTATTTTGGTCAGCCGCGCGGCGTTGAAACGCTGCCGGATGGGTCACGTAAGGGTGTTAATTCGCTGGTCTATACCACCGAGGAGATTCGCCGCATCGCCCGGGTTGCGTTTGATTTGGCGGCAAAACGCGATGGCCGTGTCTGTTCGGTTGATAAAGCTAATGTGCTGGAATGTACCGAACTGTGGCGTGAGGAAGTCGAGACTGTTTATCGAGAGGAATATGCCTCCATTGGGCTGTTTGAATTGAGTCATATGTATGTCGATAATGCGGCGATGCAGTTGGTGCGCAATCCTAAACAGTTTGATGTGATGGTTACCACCAATATGTTTGGCGATATCTTGTCGGATTGCGCGGCGATGCTCACCGGCTCGCTTGGCATGTTGCCTTCCGCCTCGTTAGGCGCTGAAGACGCAAACGGCAAACGCCCGGCGCTTTACGAGCCGGTGCATGGTAGCGCTCCGGATATTGCCGGGCAAGGCAAGGCGAATCCGCTTGCGACGATTTTAAGCCTCGCCATGATGCTGCGCTATAGTTTCGACTTGTCTGAAGAAGCTGAGCTGGTGGAGCGCGCTGTAGAGCGGGTGCTTAATGACGGTGTACGCACAGCCGATATTGCAGGAGATACAAGCGGGATCGAGCTGGTATCGACATCGGAGATGGGTACGGCGATTTGTGAGGCGATGACGAAGTTGCATAACCAAAAAGTCGCGGCTTAAGATTTTTGTGTTGTCCCCGTGCTCGTCTGCTGTCTCGCACATGGGACAGGGCTCAGGGCTGGTGCGGCCTCCTGGCCGCATGATCGGTAACACTTTGTGATGCCTTGGCAAACGACTCTTTCGATTCGCCGAGTTTTAATTCGGCTCACCCTTTGGGTGGCTTCGCTGTCTAGTAGCCTTTCGGCTTGCTGTTGCCAGGTGGGTCATTCTAAATTGAAACAACTATAATAGTAGATTTCTTTAGGTACATGAATGCTTCACGATACGCTGTTTGTTTTTGATATTGAGACGATTCCGGACGCTGATGCGGTGCGTAATCTCACAGGATTGGAGAGTCAGGATGTTGCTGAACAGCGTGCTGCGCTGGAGGCGTATCATCTGGAGATAACGGAAGGACGTAATGCGTTTTTGCGCCAGCCATTTCACAAGGTGGTGGCGATTAGTTTTTTGGAAGCAGAGATACACCGCGATGGAGCGCATGAATCTTATCATTTGACGGAAGTACGTTCCGGCGGGGTGGAAGACTCCAGCGAAGAAGAGCTGGTGCGTGGATTCTTTCATTATATCGGCAAGCATATGCCGCGTTTAGTGTCATTTAATGGCCGGACATTTGATCTGCCGGTGTTGCAATATCGGGCAATGGCGCATGGTATCAGTGCGCCGAAGCTCTATTTAACCGGGGATAAGTGGAATAATTACCTGCAGCGTTATAGCCTCGACTGGCATTGTGATTTGCTGGAGGCATTGTCGAATTTTGGTTCATCGGCGCGGGTGCGGCTAAACGAGGTGTGCTCGATCATGGGCTTGCCGGGCAAGTTTGGCGTGGATGGATCCAAGGTGACGGAGATGTATGATGCTGGGCAGGTGAAAGAGATTCGTGATTATTGCGAGACCGATGTGCTCAACACTTATCTGGTATATTTGCGCTGGATGCAGCATCGCGGCGTGCTGAGACAAGAAGATTTCGACATTGCGAGCGAGGAATTGTTACAGTTTCTTGAAAATGAAGGAGCTGAGAGGCCATATCTCTTGCAATTTCGAGATGCATGGGCAGAATCCGTCGCAATCTCGCCCCAACAGAATAATAAGGCTGCATGACAGAATAGAACTGGCCGGATTTTTACCGGCAGCACCGCGCCATTTTAGACCCCTTTATAGAGCGCAGCCTGTTCATGGACCGAACAGGCAATCTGTCCGGCGTATGGGGTAATGCACAATACATGATCGATGATGGATGGATAGATTATAACCCGGCCCGTGCACGCGTCGAGCGTGGTATGCTTCGGCCTTATCTCATGAATCTGATGCCGACACGCAGCCAGGATCTGCCGCCGGAGCCTTCGCCCTGGGTGCGTGACATGCTTGAATCATATGTTGAGATGCAAGCCTTGGTGCCGCCTGCCTTACGCGATGTGAATAGTCAGGTGCCATGCCGGACAGTCTATTGCGAGACTGGCCTGCGCCAATGGGAAGGACGAGGCGTTGGTGCGAATCAGGACGGGCGGTATTATCATTACCATCCATATCCGCTCATTGTAGCGAATGGGAGTGAACCGGAGCGCAGCCATTATTTTGCCTTCCATGAGTCCATGCACCACCTGATGCAAATCTTTAAATTCACTCAGCGACCGGCGTTTGAAGCGATCGTCGATGATCACCCGGCGATTGCCGATGACATTCTGAATGTACTGAAATATGGCCGGGATAAGCTGTATGATGAAGCATTGCCGCGTGCCGTGGATGATTACCTGATGGAGCCAAATGCGATGCTGGAACGCTATCGCCCGGTGATCAATTACTGGCTGCAGGTGATTGTACCTGTTGTGGCTAAATTGCCGGACTATATATCAAGCCTGGCTGGTGATGTGGAGGAGGTGACGACACTGGAATATCATGCTGTGATGCTGGCAGCGGAGAAAGATATTCGTGCATTGGAGGCAACATTGGATGTGAATGCGGATGTTGCTGCCTATAGAAATGGGGTATTGCAGCTTCAGGGCTTGAGTCTGGCCGAGATTGCCGTTATTGGCAAAGGAGCGGATGAATGTGACAGGCCCATAGCTAACGATGATGTTTATCACCAAAGGCTGGCCTAAAAAGAACAATGAAAGAGAGATAGATGGAATATAAAGTTGCTGTTGTGGGTGCCACAGGAAATGTGGGGCGCGAATTACTGAATACACTCGCTGAGCGTCAATTCCCAGTGAGGGAAGTGGTGGCGCTTGCCTCCAGCCGTTCGGAAGGCAAAGAGGTCAGCTTTGGTGACAAGGTGTTGAAGTGCCAGGTCCTGGATGATTACGATTTTCGTGGCACGGATATCGCCCTTTTTTCTCCCGGCTCCAGCGTGTCTGAAGTGCATGCGCCGCGTGCGGCGGAGGCTGGATGCGTGGTGATTGATAACACGTCGTTCTTCCGTATGCATGAGGATGTGCCGTTGGTGGTGCCGGAAGTGAACAGCGATGCGCTGAAGGATTTCCGCAAGCGCAACATTATTGCCAACCCCAATTGCTCAACCATACAGATGCTGGTGGCGCTGGCGCCGATTCATCGTGCGGCTAAGATTAAGCGCGTGGTGGTGAGTACCTACCAGTCTGTTTCTGGCGCGGGCAAGGCCGCGATGGATGAGCTGTTTGATCACACCAAGGCGCTGTTCATGAATGACATGCGTGAGCCGAAGGAGTTTTCCAAACCCATGCCGTTCAATGTGATTCCGCAGATTGATAAATTTATGGAAGATGGCAGCACTAAGGAAGAATGGAAAATGGTGGTGGAGACGAAGAAGATTCTCGACCCGGCCATTGCCGTGACCGCGACCTGCGTGCGTGTGCCGGTGTTTGTCTCCCACGCTGAATCAGTGAATGTGGAGTTGGAACTGCCGCTGTCGGTCGAAGATGCGCGTGATATTCTTAGTGATGCAGAAGGCGTGGTGGTGAATGACCGGCCGGAAGAAAACCTGTTTGTTACGCCTAAAGAAGCAGCCGGTGAAGATGGGGTGTATGTTTCGCGCCTGCGTCAGGACCCTACCGTTGAACATGGGCTGAATATGTGGGTGGTGTCGGACAATGTACGTAAAGGGGCGGCACTCAATGCCGTGCAGATTGCCGAGGTGTTGGTTGGGGAGTATCAGTTGGTACCTCAGGCCATGAAAGCTGCTTAGGCTGTCGCTAAATGGCGTTTAATGGACTGCAAACAGAGCGTTTGCTGCGCTGCTCGAATCACGTACTAAAATGTACGCTCACTTCGCTGCTCGCAAACGCTCTGTTTAGATTCGACTCGTTTTAACTCGTCTCACCCTTTGGGCGGCTTCGCCGTCCAACACCCTTTCGGGATGTTGTCGCCACATTCTCTACTACTTGCTATGCTGTTTAGAGGTTGGCTGGGCGCTCATGTACTACTGTGTATACTCCGTGATTTTTTCACGTCTTGCCTCGTATTACCCACGCTGCAGCGAATCTATCTTTTTGTATGTTATCGGCTATTACCTGTACGCCGACTTTGTTGCTGCTAAATCCAACTACTATTTTGATAGCTTATCCACACGGTCGGAGAGGGCCTTCAGTTGCTCATGAATATGCTTTTTGTCTGAAATGTATGCATATGCAACAACTAAAACCAATAAACATCCAAATGCATGCGCGACGGTTTGCCAATCCATTTTGTTCTTACCCTTACTCTTCATCATCCGTTAAAAGGGCATCAATCTGGCGTTTTATAACATCTCGATCTTTCTTGTAGAAAGGCCTTGGAAGATGCAGAATTGCTTCTCGATTATTTGGCAAGAAAATTGGGATGGACCTAAATTCATCGGATGTCGTTGGAAAAACAGAGGCTTTCGGCTTGGCTATATCCGGTGCCTGAGTACAATATCTATCGTCATCATCATCATCATCTTCTTCGACTTCTTCAACACCGTCATCTAATACATGAACATTTTTATCTGGTGTCTGCTTAAGTTTAGCTAGGTCAGAATTCTCAAGGAAAAAATGGACTGATTCCTTTATAATCTCAGTAACGTTGTCTGCCGCATCGGGCTTAAATCCCATTTCGATCAATGCGTATTTAAGAGCACTATCAGAGGGCAGGTTATATCCATATTTATCAATAGTCTCCGAAAAAACTTTTGGGTTATTAATCCATTTTTTGAGAAATTCCTGCTTGATTTCCTGTTTGGGCGCAAATTTATATTTTTCGTAATCAGGTGAAACGCTTAGCTTTCCGTTTCCTGATTTGACTAGCAGTCCATAATATGAGAGCGATGCCATTGTACGAGCGGCAGCACCATTATTAGCATTTTTGTAGCCAAGCGCTTGTGCTACTGCATCATTAGCAACAACATGCTTGTTTTCTTTATCATATATTTTATCTGCTTTCTCAATGGCTTCCTCTAGGGAAACTGAAGGGCATTGGGGGCTTCTTTTGCGTATAGTCATTTCTAACTCCTTGGTGCGCCTGTAATATTAGTTAGTTATAGGCGTCAATAAGTCTAAATGTTAAGTCAGTGCGAGTATTTATTTGTACAAGCTATATTTATTCATATAAAACATAGTTCTAATAATTACATGTAAGCTTTCATTTGATTTTTTTGGCGTGGATTTATTCTGTCGTTGTAGTGAGGTGCCGGTTAGATTCTTTTTTTAATCATCCCGCCGTCGTTTGGGTGGCTTCGCCGTTCAACATCCTCCGGGATGTTGTTGTCATACCGGCGAAAGCCGGTATCTAGGGGTGACATAAATGAGTGTACAACGTAACGTTTTGCGCTGTGATAGTGAATCCTTCTCTACATAAACAGGAGAAGATGATGAGATTTGTCGTATTAATGGCTGTGATTATTGGAATGGTAGTTGGAGGAAAAGCAATGGCAGGTAATGAGGAAATTGCCACCTTTGGCGCCGGGTGTTTCTGGTGTGTGGAAGCAGAATTAAAAGCGATTGACGGGGTGCTGGATGTTGAATCCGGCTATATGGGAGGTAGGGTCGCCAACCCAACCTATGAGCAGGTCTCCAGCAAGACCACCGGGCATGTGGAGGTGGTGCAGGTGCGCTTTAACCCCGCTATTCTGCCTTACGAAAAGCTGGTGGAGGCGTTTTGGCTCATTCATGACCCAACAGATGCCGGTGGGCAGGGGGCTGACCGTGGGCCGCAATATCGCTCCGCCATTTTCTATCATGATGAGGTGCAACAGCAGATTGCTGAGCAATCCAAGCAGGCGGCCGATGCATCAGGTGAATTCAAGAATCCCATCGCAACAACGATTGAAGCGGCTGGCCCATTTTACCCGGCGGAAGGCTACCACCAGGACTATTACGAGAAAAAGGGCGTGGTCTATGACAGTGTGTTTGACCTGGATGGTGAGTCAATGACCATTAAAAAATATAAGAAATGGGGCATCATGGAATGATCATCGCTGTATATTGGTCTGCAAATTGTATTTTTACTGCGCTGCTCATGTCACGTACATTTGCGTACGATCATTCCGCTGCTCGCAAAAACATCAATTTTCGACGAAATCTACATCAATGATTCTA
>CAYSXY010000068.1:0-8311 GCA_964435165.1 uncultured Rickettsiales bacterium | reverse complement strand
CTCCGTTTGCCAATCAATAAATCCATCCCGTTAAAAAAATCACAACAGAACCTAGAAGCATACGCGCAGGCAAAGGGCTACGACACAGAGTTTATAGAGGGGCTCTGCGACATCGCCAAACGTGGTTATAAAGCAAGCAGTGACAAAGCGAGTGCTGCTGAAAGAAAATTACAAGAAGAGTTTAGAGTAGCGGCTGAAAACGGCCAGGATGAAAACGTAAAAGCACTCATCACCTTAGAATACGTAGCCACCGGGACCTCACGCATTACTGAATCAATGGCACGGGAAATAGCTGCGACCGATCATTCTAAATCACAAGATGAATGGTACCGTTACTTAGGATCAATTTTTAACGACATCAGGATCGATCTCAATCCACAGGAAATCTTAAACGCCTTATCACCGCAAGAGCAACTACAAGTTGCCGCCATTATTCAGGTAAATGCGGATCATGCACTAGACAGATTAGCACGCTCACCGATGGATACAGACCCGAATGCACCCTTAACCTACCAGAATGCTGCTGATTACTGGGTACAGACTCTTCATGACGGCTATTTATTTTCGACTTTAAGTTATAGTATTGGCGCCGTACGTCTTGTCGAGGATCTCATTGGGTTTTGTGAAGACGCAGCGATTCCAGACATCACTGTCGATGACGTAACGTTGAGCAGAGTATTACAGCGACAAAACACCAATTTTCATTTTATGGCGGCGCTGCATAGTGGCGGTATTTATTATGATACAATTGAAGCAAACATGGACGTGCTTGCCGAGCTGCATCAGGCTGTCTCAACTGATGAACTGGATATGTCACAGGCGACGATCGATAGTACAAACAAATTAATCCAGACGCTCGGCATGATTGGTCATCATATCCATTTTACTACCTTCAGGAAAGATCAGTATACCGAAGGTAATGGTGTAAGAACACGAGCCGAAGTAGAATTAGACACACTCATAGGTAAACTATTGAACGCGCGCGAAGAGGGCCAAAGCTTTGCGGATATGGCGGCAACGGTTCAACAACATTCAGCGTTGTTTCAACGCGTGGCTGATTTAGCGGGTCGGGTCATGATGGATCATTTAGCCGAGCATCCCGAACTTGCCGCAAATCCCTCACATCACATCGATTTGCGCAACCCCATCGCCCTCCTAAACCGCGAACTTGATTTGGGAATTGACTTTAATCGCGCCATTCAAACATACGCAGATGCAGCAGATGATGCGCTCGTCACATTCGCTTTCGATGTCGATGAGCATTTTCAAAGTGGCGGCCACACGACAGCAGGCCAATAAGCAACAGATGGTTTCAAAATAGAAAAAAGATGGTGCGCCCCGGTCCGACGTACTCGCCGATGCGTTGCATCGCCTGCGTGGCAACCGCTAAACTCACGATGTTCGTTAAGCTTGTTGTCGAACGGTCGTTCTCATCGGCCCACATTCCACTATCCATGCCATCTTAAAATGGCATGGATAGTGGTGCCCCCGGTCCGACTCGAACGGACACGCCCTATTGGGCAACGGATTTTAAGTCCGCAGCGTCTACCAATTCCGCCACGGGGGCCTAGTCACCAATTGTCATCATGCTTAATCGCGCCGCCAATCTCAGGCAAGTGATATTTCACGGATTGTTAAGAACCACACGCTAGACCAATAGTGAGTTATAATCCTGACACAAAGAGGACAGGCATGGCAGCGTGGCACAAAACACTGGGCATTTCAGCAGGCGCACTCGCCCTCGCCAGCATGATAGGAACTCCGGTCAATGCAATGGAACGCTGGCCACGCTGGTATCTGGGCCTGAGTGGCGGGTTGACACTTCAGGAAGATTCAGATCTCAATGGCGTTGGTGAACTCTCCTTCGACAGCGGCACGTCATTCTCCGCCGCACTTGGCTATCGCCCGCATTTTCAAAACGCCTTTCTCAACAGCACCCGTTGGGAAGCCGAACTCTATTACAGCCAGAATGATACCGACAAACTGACACCCAACGGCGGTGGCGCCCCCATTGCCAGCAATGGCGATCTGAGAAGCACCGCAATCATGATCAATGCCTTCTATGATATTCACAATGCAAGCTCCTTCACCCCCTATGTCGGGCTTGGCGTTGGCGGGGCTGAGGTAGAACTCAACGGCATTACAACCGGTGACAGTGAGCATGTGTTCGCCTATCAGGCCATGACCGGCATCGGCTACGCGCCGGAAACATTGCCGTTTGTGGATTTCTCGCTGGGCTACCGCTTCTTTGCCACCAACGAGGCAGAAGTCAATGGCGCAGAACTCGACAATATGCAGCATAATATTGAGTTTGGTGTTCACCTGAACTTCTGAACATGCTGAGCGAGTTGATCAATTAACTGTCAGCTCATGCATGCAAAATAATCAGTGCTATTGAATGACAGGGAGGCACGCCCCCCTGTCGAATTCCGGACACTATCTATTCCTTGGCAAAGCGGTCTGCCACCTCATCAGTGGCATACGGACCTTGCCAAGTGGTCTCGCCATCTGTTTGGCGGATGATATACCACCCGCTAATGGCTTTTACACCTTCCTCGCCGCCATCGACACCATGCGGCATTCCCGGCAAGGTTTGGTTATTGCGATAGTATTTCACTTCGTATGTTTCGGATGCCATGTTGGCGCTCCTCACAACTAAAGATACGGAAGCTCGCCTTCTACCAAACGCCTGCGACAGTTTTATGACAATATGATACATGGAAAACACCCTGTATCATACGACAACACTTGCAACCTCTGTCAGCCCACCTTAATCAAGAAAATGTAAGGCGTTGAAATGACAAGTAACATTACCATCATCCTTGGCCACCCGGCCACCACCTCCTATTGCCGCGCCCTGGCCGAAAACTATCAGGCAGGTGCGGAGAAGGCAGGCCATCATGTCACGCTGCTGGCTCTCTCCGACATGACATTCGACCCCATACTGCATGATGGTTATCATGGCGATCAGACGCTGGAGCCAGACCTTCAGCGCGCGCAGGAAGTAATCAACGCAGCCAACCATATCGTCATTATCTACCCATTGTGGATGGGGATGATGCCCGCCCTGCTAAAAGGCTTTTTTGAGCGCTGCTTCACGCGCGGCTTCGCCTATGATGAGAGCAAAAGCCCTCTCAGTGGTCGCTTACTCAAAGGTAAGTCTGCGCACATCATCGTCACCATGGGCATGCCAGCCTGGTTTTTTCGCTGGTTTTATGGCGCGCATTCCACCAAATCGCTCATTCGCAATCTCCTGCATTTCTGCGGCATCAAGCCGGTGCGCACAACCTATTTCGGCATGGTAGAAGCCGTGAGTGATGCAAAACGTAAAGAATGGCTGTCGAAAATAGAGGCATTAGGTCGCCAGGCAGGCTGAAACGACTAACGCACCAGATATCAGCTCCCGGCCAACTCCGGCTGAACCTCTTGTTTTTTCTCCCAGCCTCCTTGCATCGTCTGCTGCCAATAGACCAGTGGCCAGCCTTCATCCCGCCACTTCAACCAACGCTGCCGCGCTGCCTGCACCGCCATATCATCCGCCCCGTCAAACATATAGATTAACCGCTCAAACCCTTTTTTGGCATCTGAATCCATATCTTCCAGTAATACCAGCATCCGCGCCTGATTTGGGTTTTGCTCAATATCGGCCACTTCGCAGGTCAGCAACACCGGTTGCTGGTCAGCATGAGCATCTCGCGCCGTGCCATGCGGCAAAAAAGACCGCTCCTGATACGTCCACAAACACTCATTTACATCATCCATCAATGCCTCATGCTGCATCAGCACCAGACTATGCAACTCAGCAGCATAGGCTTTTTCCAGCAATTTGGGCAAGGCCGCTTGCAAGCGGCTGGAAGTGAGATGATAAAACCAGATAGGAGGATGACTCATGAAACCGGCGCCAATGCCTGTGTCATATCCGCGATTAAATCATCGATATGCTCCAGCCCTACCGACAAGCGGATCAATCCTTCACTAATGCCAATCCGCTCTCGATCTTCCTGAGGCATATTGGCATGGGTCGTGGTTGCCGGGTGTGTCACCAATGTCTTGGCATCGCCGAGATTATTGCAAATATCCACCATGCGCAGGCCATTGATCAGTTGAAAAGCCGCCTTCTTGCCACCGGCCATCTCAAAGGCGATCATCGAGCCACCGCTTTTCATTTGTGTGTGGGCCAATGCATGCTGCGGGTGTGAAGGCAACCCAGGATAGAACACACGGCTGATGGCTGGCTGCTGTTCCATCCACTCCGCCAGAGCCTTTGCATTGGCACAATGTCGCTCCATACGCAGGCTAAAGGTCTCCAATCCTTTCAACACCACCCAGGCATTAAACGGGCTGAGCGCCGGGCCGGTATGCCGGTGAAACGGCAGTAATTCCTCGTCGACAAACGCGGCGCTGCCCAGCACTGCCCCGCCGAGCGTTCGTCCCTGCCCATCCATGTGTTTTGTCGTCGAATACACGACAATATCCGCTCCCAGCTCAAATGGCCGCTGCAACATGGGGGTGGCAAAAATATTATCGACAATCAACCGCGCACCATTCGCATGCGCGATATCCGCCACCGCTTGCACATCCACCAGCTCGAGCGTGGGGTTGGCCGGTGACTCAATAAAAACAAGCGTCGTTTCAGGCGTCATTGCATTAGCAAAGGCATCCAGGTCACGCCCATCCACCAACGTATAGCTAATCCCGTAGCGCGGTAGTAGCTCGGTGATGATATAATGGCAGGAACCAAACAACACGCGGCTGGCCACCACATGGTCGCCTGCCTTCAGTTGACACATCATGCTGGCAAACACCGCCGCCATGCCACTAGCCACCACCACACAGGCCTCAGCCCCCTCCAGCGCCGCAATACGCCGACTGAGCATCTCCAGCGATGGGTTCAAATAACGCGAATAAACAAAGCCTGGTGCTTCACCATTAAAGCGACGTTCTGCGGTCTCTGCGGAGTCATAGACAAAGCCGGAATTCATAAAAATCGCTTCCGCCGTCTCGCCAAAATCGCTACGCAGCGTGCCACCACGCACCAGCTGCGTCTCAACATGCCAATCGCTCGCAGGCATGGGATCAGCACTGAGCTGGTCAAATTCCTGCTGAGGGTGCAATGGCTTGGATGCATGAGCTGAAGGCATCGACGAATTCCGTGTTGCTTTTCATTTGAAAGAAAATGGAGTATATGCGCCCCAAAACCGCAGCGCAACGGACAAAAAAATACATGTTTGGCGATAACCCCATCCGCCTGCCGGAAAAAGGCGACGGCACATTACTGCAAGTGCAGTCGATCTTCCCTACCCTGCAGGGTGAAGGCCCCTATGCTGGCTGGCCAGCCGTCTTTATCCGCCTTGGCGGGTGCAACCTCGCCTGCGATTTTTGCGACACGGAGTTTGAAAGCTTTACCGAGCAACCGCTGGAGAGCCTCATTGATACCATCCGCCAGCTTGCACAGGATGACTCAGGCCAGCGCTGCCGACACCTCGTCGTCATCACCGGGGGAGAGCCGCTGCGTCAGAATATTATTCCACTATGCGAGCAACTGCTGAAAGAGGGGTTGATGGTACAGGTGGAAACGAACGGTACTCTCTGGCGGGAACTGCCTGAGTCCGTTGACATCATCTGCTCACCCAAACATACCGGCAATGGCTACGCGCCGCTGCGCGCCGATGTGCTGGAACGGGCCACTGCTCTTAAATTCATCATCTCCGCAACGCACGATGGCTATACTGACATTGCTGATGTCGGCCAGTCACGCACAGCCACACCAGTCTATGTGCAGCCGATGGATGAATATGACGAAGAAAAAAATGCCGCCAATCTGGCACATGCGACCAGGCTCGCCATGGCGCATGGCTATCGTCTTAGCCTGCAACTGCACAAAATTGTGGGGATTGAATGAAACGCGCTGTTATTCTCCTCTCCGGCGGATTGGATTCCGCCACCTGTCTCGCCATAGCAAAAAATCAGGGGTTTGAACCTTATTGCCTGAGCTTTCGCTATGGCCAGCGCCACGCACAGGAACTGGAAGCAGCGCAGCGCATTGCTGCCGGTATGCAGGCCGCTGATCACCGCATCGCCGAGATTGACCTGCGCCTGTTCGGTGGCTCCGCCCTTACCGATGATATTGACGTGCCGAAAGGGCGCGAAGCGGAAGACATCGCTGCAGGCATTCCCATCACTTATGTGCCGGCTCGCAACACGATTTTTCTATCCTACGCTCTGGCCTGGGCGGAAGTGCTGGGCTGTTTTGATATTTTCATCGGGGTCAATGCCGTGGATTATAGCGGCTATCCGGATTGCCGCCCGGCATTTATCGCCGCTTTTGAACAATTAGCCAACCTTGCCACCGCCGCCGGCACCGATGGCAGCAACACCATCCAAACGGGTCACTTCACTATCCACACGCCTTTAATTGACCTGACAAAAGCAGCAATTATCCAGCAAGGCACTGCACTGGGCGTTGATTATAGCCAAACCATCAGCTGTTATGACCCCGATACTGAGTGCCGCGCCTGCGGTCACTGCGACTCCTGCCTGTTACGCCGCAAAGGGTTTGCAGAAGCAGGAGTAGACGATCCTACTCATTATCAGTGATAATCATCACAATTGGCAGAATATATATGCTGAGTGACAACCGGGTTCAGCCTAACTGAATATCCTCAATCACACGCTGCATATCTTCAGTGCGCTGCGCTGTCGCGCGATCGACCGCCGCGGCTTGCATTGCTGCCTCCAACACGCCGCCACGGCCTAAGTCATCACGCATGACATAAGCCGCCGGGTGCGAAAATTCCCGGCGCGCATCGGCGTCAACATAGTCATTGCTGATAAAGACCAGATTCATCCCTCTGGCGCCCATCGCCTCATTAAGCATCGAAAGCTGTTCCGTCGCGGTTAATCCGTCTGCACCATGATCCCACGGGGCAATCACGGTCGCACAGGGGTTGCCCGCGACTTTCCTTGCAAGTTCCTGCGGATTGTCGGTCGATGACACAACCTCATACCCATAGCGGGCAACAGCAGCTTCTAATTGCTCTCGTTCACCCTTATCGGGCGAGAAAATAATCACAGCATCTGTCTGGTTTTGTTTGTTCATAGCACTTGCCTTGGCTTTTTTTGTCGTAGTATGGTGCGCTTTTATAATAATGTGACAGTTTTGTGATGTCAGATTCTGATTCTTCCATCTATGCCCAACTCACCCAACTGGGTGACCGCACCCCATTGCCCGCATCGCCCGACGAAGCAAAGCTGGAGCGTGTGCGCAATCCACATGCCGAGCTGGATTATAATGTGCGCTTTACCTGTCCGGAATTCACCTCCATGTGCCCCATCACCGGTCAGCCGGATTTTGCCCACCTCGTCATAGATTATGTCCCCTGGCAATGGCTGGTGGAAAGCAAGTCACTCAAACTATACCTCCACGCCTTTCGCAACCATGGCGACTTTCATGAGGCCTGCACGCTGAATATCGCTAAGAAAATCGCTGAATTTATTGAACCGAAATGGCTGCGCATCGCAGGTTACTGGTACCCGCGCGGTGGCATTCCCATCGATGTGTTTTATCAGACGTCAGAACCGCTCAAGCATGTGTGGGTACCGGAAACGGGCGTATCAGCCTATCGCGGTCGCGGTTAAAGCAATGTTGTCGTAAAGGTGTCGCCAACGTGACAATCAGTATTTGAACGCGTCCTGAATATATTGCGACCAGAAATTCTCCAAATGGCGCAGTGTCGAATTGATGCGCGACAATGAAGTGATATCCAATTCGCTTGCTAGCAACTGCTGCACATGACGCAAATAGAGCTCATCAATACTGCCGCATAGCGTCATGCCTTTGTCAGACAGCTTCACTCGTGAAGAACGCTTGTCATGTGGTGAACGCTCCTGCACCAGGTAGCCATTTTCGGTGAGCTTTTTCACATTGTACGACACATTTGAGCCGAGATAATATCCGCGGTTGGTCAACTCGCCAATCGTGAGTTCCTCATCACCGATATTATACAATATCAAGGTCTGTACGTTGTTAATATCGCTGATTCGCTGCCGATCCAGCTCCGTCTTAATCACATCCAGAAACCGACGGTGCAATCGTTCGATCAACAACATCGTCTCCAGATAGACGTTTTTAATCATTTCTTCCTGGCGGCTTCCTGCCTCAACGCCTTCAGCAACGCTCATAATATTTCTCACTTCCTGCCATGTGACTCAAATCGTTACTCTATTAAACATCACATTTCTTAAAATTGTTTTTATATTCGTGACGCATGTCACTGAATGTTTAAGAATTGACGATCAAGGACGCATCATA
>CAYSXY010000067.1:0-8758 GCA_964435165.1 uncultured Rickettsiales bacterium | reverse complement strand
CAAACAATATTTAGATGCCATCAATCTTGATATTTATAATTCAAACTATGCTGTGCCACTCAATATGATCGAGTCCTATGCGGCGCAGGTCAAAGGCGATCAGCAGCCGACATTGGTTAAAAGCTATGTTGCGGGCGTGCGTAACCTCATTCATGTGGTACAAAACACACATCTTGCCTCGGATAATCCCGGTGAAATCGCTCGAGAGCCGCTCAATCAATTGATTGAGCAGTTTAATGACCTGGTCAACGCAATTAATCAAGACTCGTCAATCGCGTTGCGAGATAATACACGATTTGATGATTTTGGAGCAACGCTTGCTGCCCGTCAGCAACGACAGGCACATATTGCTGCTGAAGAATTAGGCGGCTAACGAGACCGTACCTGTATCTGGTCGACGACTTCCATCACGCCATCCGTGAGTTGCGCAATCTCAACTGCTCGTGCTTTGGCTTGTGGATTCATGGCAACACCGGAAAGTGTCACCACACCATTACGTGTGCTGACATTAACATCCCAGAAACCCACCTGCTCGTCCATAGCGTATTTCGTGTTGATGGAACTGGTAATGGCGGCATCATTGACAATGCGCTTGGCCGGGCGCTCGTCTTTAGCGACATAATAACCGCCGGCACCGGCAGCGCCACCGATCAGCAAGGTATAGCATCCGGTGAGAAAAAGCGGAAGCAGGGCGATCAGCATAATAGTAGTGAAGCGTGACAGCATGGGCGCTCCTTTGGCATTCATTTTATTCTTTCACGAGATACAAAGATGAAAGCATTGTGACAAGTGAAATAAGGGCTTGATTAATGAATAAAACTTAACAAAATACAGCGCGAAATAAAGAAAAGCCGTAAGGATAGACACTATTATGACAATGCTTCAGCATTTTGCACAACGCTTTGAGCGGCGCATGCATCAGCAGGCGCAGCATCCTCATTATCAGTCCAGGTCACTCAAAGAAATGGTGCTGGATCGTCTGGCTTATCGTCGAGATCACCTCTATGCGCAAAACCCGGAGCTTGAATATAATAACACACGCCCTGGCAGCACTGATAGTTACGAGACACTTCTCGAGCAGTTTCCGGGCGACCAGTTCGCTGCATTATTTGCATCATCGCCGGAGAATGACCGACGAGCGATCATCGATGCCATCTATGATATTGGTCTTGATTCCGTTTTTGCTGAAATAAACGGTGATACGGCGATTGAACGGCAAACAAACCGCCGGGGAAAACTCCTGGAAGCACCGTCTCAGGAAGAAAAATGGCGCTTTATTCTAAGCCTGATCAATCAGGCCTATGATATGGGGTTGGATGAAACGGATATTGAATATCAGTCATTGATGCTCATACAGCTCGCCACCTTTGAGCGTGGCGTTGGTCAGTCACATATGGGGGAGGCCAACAGGCTCCGACATAATGCTGCCCTTCACAGCATTCATGTGATTAGCAAAATTCACCAACTGTTCATTGAAGTGGAGCAGGATTTACACGCGTTGAATCCAGATGATTTAGATGAGCAGTTGGCCGATTTGCGCTACCTCAAGCGACAATATATGCGCACAGCCTTGTCGCACGATCAGGGCGAGTTGCGTGGCGAACTCAGCGTAGCCGGTGAAAGAGTGAATCTGACCAGCGAAGCAAAGGAAGAGTTTGAGATTAATCGTAGTAAGCGTGAAAAGGCCGTGTTCGTTCAGGAGACGCGCTGGTATGCACGCTTTCTCGCATTACGCCAATGGGCCGAGCAATACCCTGATCGTGTGGAGGCGTTGGGTCTTTCCAGGGAGCAAATTAAGTGTCTTGAAACCCTCGATCAGGACGTGCTGACCTATCACAAGCAATTTGTTGTGTTACGCGGCTACCATCATGACCTCTACGATAAAATTGATGCAGTCAAAGAGGCGGCGCTTAATGCGTTTAAGGAGGGGCGTATTGAGGAGGCGCAATTTCTCGTAGATCAGGAAAAAGAGCTGGTTGAGGAATTAACGCAGTTTGAAACGGAAACAGATTATTGGGACATAGCCCGCGAGCGCGATAAGCAGGTGAAGCGCCTCTATGAAGAAATCACCAAATTAGAAGATGAGCGCTCACAAAAAGATAGTTACTTTCAGCCGCATTTATCTCAGATTTTTGCGTCCTATTACACCAAGCAGGAAGCTTATATTCGTGACTTTGATCGCGCAGAGAATCCGGAGCAATTTCTATCCCGCCTGCATAAGATTGTAGAGCGGATACAATCGCAGGAAGATTTCGATCGTTTTGCGCATACGGAGGGCGCAACAAGCCTGCGCACCATGCCGGGTTATGCGAAAAATCCGCAAATAAGCTATTATCAATGGAAGATAATGTACATACTCGAGCCATTTTTGGGAAACCCGAAAAGACAGGATATGGGAGAATCCCTGCGTGATTTGGCTGAGGGCTCGGAAAATCTGCTTAATCGCCTGCTTTACAACCGTATGATTGATAAGGTGAAGAATGTGACCGAGAGAGTGACGAATCAAACACCTGATAACATCATATGGAATCAACAAATTGTCGATAACCTCGTGACGGGAACGGCGATTGATCAAGAAATGGGCGGTAGAGTGATCCGTTTCGATCAGGCTTTAGACGAACAGGGGCAAAAGCTGGAGCATTCGGGCGATCGTATGTTGGTGGTTAAGGCGCGATCGTTACGTGATCAGCTCGACAACATAGCAACGCCTATTAATATTGCTGCTTAGTAAAGCGAAAAAGTGCATTATTAAACCATATGGCAAGTTTCAATTAATCGATTCTTCAAAATTCTCCGGCATCATTAATATTAACGATAACGATGCGCCCTGCGTTAACATTCCGTTGCTCAAAGGGTGTGCGCTTAACTGAAATGACTGTGCTACTACAGGGGAATATCGAATGGCCATGTTGTCAAAGAATTTGGAAATGAGTTTACACCGGGCGCTGGCAATTGCCCGTGAATATCATCATGAATATGCAACGCTTGAGCATTTGCTGCTGGCGCTTTCTGAAGATCCGGATGCAAGCGCGGTGCTGCGTGGCTGTGGTGGTAGCCTTGTTGATTTGCGGCATAGTCTCTGCGAATTTCTGGAAAATGAACTCACTGATTTGATCGTTGAAGAAATTGATGAAGCGCGTCCAACAGCAGGCTTTCAGCGCGTGATTCATCGTGCCGCTATCCATGTGCAGTCCGCAGGCAAAACAGAGGTAACCGGTGCAAATGTAATTGTCGCTTTATTCTCCGAGCGTGACTCACATGCTGTTTATTTTCTGCAAGAACATGATATTACGCGCCTCGATGTCGTTAATTACATTTCACACGGAATTGTTAAATACACCGAAAGCAGTGCCCCGGCGCTGCCCGGCATGGAAGATGATCTGGCCAATGCAGTGCGTAAAGATGATGCTAACAATGATAATAAAGATGATGGCGATGCGCTGGCAAAATACTGCGTTAACCTGAACCGCAAGGCCGAAGAAGGGAAAACGGATATTCTTGTTGGCCGCGAAGAAGAAATAGAGCGCACAATTCAAGTGCTGTGTCGTCGTACGAAGAATAATCCTCTTTTCGTGGGTGAGGCAGGTGTTGGCAAAACGGCGATTGCCGAAGGATTGGCGCTACGCATTACACGTAGTGAAGTACCGGATGTATTAAAAAAAGCCGTCATTTTCTCGCTCGATATGGGCGTGTTGATGGCCGGAACACGCTATCGTGGTGATTTTGAAGAGCGTGTCAAAAGCGTGATTAAAGAAATCGAAAAACTGCCAGGTGCGATTCTCTTTATTGATGAGATTCACACGATTATTGGTGCAGGTTCCACAAGTGGGGGGGCGCTGGATGCTTCCAATCTTCTGAAACCAGCCCTGGCGCGCGGTGCGTTCCGCTGCATGGGCTCAACCACCTATCATGAATATCGCAATAGTTTTGAGAAAGATCGTGCGTTAGCGCGTCGATTCCAAAAAATCGATATTGTCGAGCCGACTATTGACACGTCGATCAAAATTCTGCGCGGCCTGAAACCTTATTATGAAGAGCATCATGGGGTGCGTTACACAGCCGCAGCGCTCAAAGCGGCGGTTGAATTATCCTCGCGTTACATCAACGATCGCAAACTGCCGGATAAGGCGATTGATGTGATGGATGAGGCTGGGGCATCGCAAATGCTGCTGGCGCCGAGCAAGCGTAAGAAAACCATCGGCGTACGCGAAATTGAGTCAATCATTGCGCATATCGCCCGTATTCCATCCAAATCCATCTCACAGAATGATTCGGAGCGCTTGAAGAAGCTGGAAGAGAATCTCAAGCTGGTGGTCTTTGGCCAGGATGATGCCATCACAGCGCTATCGGCCTCGGTCAAAATGGCGCGTGCGGGACTACGCGATCATGAAAAGCCAATTGGCTGTTATCTCTTCACCGGCCCCACCGGTGTGGGTAAGACCGAAGTGGCGCGCCAACTCTCTGATGTAATGGGCATGGAGCTGCACCGCTTTGATATGTCCGAATATATGGAAAAGCATTCCGTCTCCCGCCTGATCGGTTCACCTCCGGGCTATGTTGGATATGAGCAAGGTGGGTTGCTGACAGAGGCGGTCGATAAAAACCCGTATGCCGTATTACTGTTGGATGAAATCGAAAAAGCGCATCCTGATATTTATAATATACTCTTACAGGTGATGGATTACGGCAAGCTGACGGATAATAATGGCAAGACGGTCAATTTCCGTAATGTCATTATCATCATGACGAGTAATGCCGGCGCGGCGGAATTGAGTAAAGCACCCATGGGCTTCGGCCGCAGTCACCGCGAAGGAGAAGACAAAGAGGCAGTGGCGCGTATCTTCACGCCGGAATTCCGTAATCGCCTGGATGCTGTCATTCCCTTCAAGCATCTGGAGCATGAGGTCATCAGTATGGTGGTGAATAAGTTTATCTACAAGTTGGAAACGCAGCTGTCCGAGCGTCAAATCACCATTGAGTTGTCTGAAGCGGCGCGTGATTGGTTGGGTGACAAAGGGTATGACAAGCAATTCGGCGCCCGTCCGCTGGAGCGTCTGATTCAGGAAGAGGTGAAGAAGCCGCTGGCGGATGAAGTCTTGTTCGGCAAGCTGGTGAAGGGCGGCTGTGTTGAAATAGATGTCGCCGAGGATGAGGATACATTGATCTTCAATATTGACGATGATCAGCCGCGCCGTCGCCGCAAAAAAGCGAAGCCTGAGTCGAAAGCCAAGGTATCTGATGCGAAAGTAAAGGCGCCCAGCGACGAGGCCTCACCCTCTGCAGAAGACGAACTGGTCTAACAGCAAGGCGGTTGCTTGTTAACGAACGGCAATCGCCTTCTTTAAGATTAATCCAGGATTAAACAAGGAATATTCGGTGTTTAGCTGATTTATCCATAGCTATGGTTGAGCCGCTAAAATGCTAAGCGCACAATCGGAGCGGTTATATAAGAAATCATATAAATAATTGAAATATATACCGAATAAAAAATAATTGATGGTAACTAAATTTTAACTCACCTTTGCTTGCAAACCCGAGTTGCCGTGCTAAAGTCGAAAAAAATGGCTATGGGGGAGGTAGCGATGCTTTGAGCAAAATAATTAATAAACTTAATTAACTTTATTTTAATTCGTTAACCAAAAAATGAATATAATTTAATTTGTGTGTGCGGGACGCCGCACATGCGTGGGTTAAAGGTAAGATCGATCTACATGACGCGTCGACCGCCACCACGTCGGACTATGCCTCCGGGGCCAGACCCCAGCAAGCGGCAATCCGGCTTCACTCTCATCGAATTGGCCATTGCTATTGCAGTGGTGAGTTTGGTTGTTGGTGGTGTCTTTTATGCCAAACATCTTATGGATCAGGCGAAGCTAAACAGTGTCGCAGAAGATGTCAGTCAAATCCAACAGGCTGTTGCAGAATTCCAGGCCACCTATAATGCCATTCCCGGAGATATGTATAACGCCAGCACCCGGCTGGGCGCACAAACCGATGTCAATAATTACCCCACAGTTAATGGCAATGGAAACGGTATCCTAGAGACAGCGGAGATGATGGCCTTCTGGCAGCATCTAGCGCTCGCAGGGCTGATTGATGGCGAGTATGACGGGGTCACCGCCGAGCCTGGGATGGGCCTCAAGCGATCAGGCTTTGGCGACAATGTGGCCTTTGAACTCACGCTCAACCCCACCAGTGGCCGACTATTTGTGCAGGTCTCCAGCTTTATGCCCAATGCCGGCACCTTGCAGGGCAAAAATGCATTTTTAACACCACAGCAAGCGCAGCAACTGGATGAGCGCTATGATGATGGAAACCCCACCACCGGTAATATTATGGCGGCGACCGGCGCCAACGTTCCTGCCGGATCAGACTGTTACAGCGGCACTGCCTATGAAACCGCCACTGAGCGGGTGAATTGTTATGTCTCCATCCTGACCACGGAGATGGATGTGGCCGCGGCGGGGGGAGAGACCATTGCCGCTGCTCCAGAAGACGCACCAACCGAATGTGTCAGCCCCGATGGCGATATTATCAATGTCGGTGACCTCGATGATTTCCTCTATTGCTGTGAAGATGGCTGTAACACGGCCACTGATCCGGTCTATCGGAAGCGTTGTATGGATGGCGGGGTGTTGGAAATTGACGCCGCTACCTATCAATGTACCGACACCTTTGATCAATGCCCGCCGAGAGATGGCACGGCAGGTAATCCATATGTTAGCGACCGCTTTGGCAATGATGTCTCCTTCCCGGCGACAACCATCACCTCGCCATTGGGCGCGCAAGTTGTTAATGGTGCATGTCAAGCGGGGCTTGCTGGCTTTAGAGAAGACGGTACGCCGAATCCAAGCTTCCCCACCATGCGCTGTACGGTCGGGGGCTGGCAGTTAGGCTCTTTCACCGGTTATTGTGATCTCGCGGAATGTCCGATTGCTGAAATTCAGGCCGATACCGCCGGTGGCTTTGACAATGTGCGCATGGAAACCACCCCGGCGTCCGGTGTGTTGCCGATGGATGGCTCGCCGGCCACCATCAGCTGTCAAACCGGATATGACGGCACAGCAACGCAGTTCCCCTGTACGACTTCCGGCGGGGATAAGTCTGCCGGTTATCCAACCTGCTTACTGATTTGTGATCCACCGCCGGTCTATGCAAATGCTGACCATAATGGTAGTGGCACACTCGTTGAAGGGACAACAATCCAATATAGCTGTGATACTGGCTTTGTACCACATGTGCCCAACGCGATTGGCGGGCCGAGTTGGGATGTTGTCTGTGATACGGCTGGAAACTGGGCTTTTGCCAATGCAGGCGATGTAATTGAATGTGTGCCGGATCGCTGTGTGGTATCGGACATCACCGGCTGGTCTGCGGGCATTGCAGCGCGTGTCGATCATGATGGCACGGAAGAAGCGACTCATGGAAACACCGTCACCATCTCTTGTGATACGGGTTACAGCAACCTGGTGACACCGGCGCTTGCGTCACAAGATTCAACCTGCCTCAATGGCGCATGGGATAGCGGAGGCTCGCTGCCCACCTGCTTCCAGGATTGCGGTGCCTCATCCTCTATCACCGGCACGGTCGGTGCTAATGCCACGCCAACCATGGCCACCACTCAGCATAGCCTGACCATTCCGGTACCGTGTGATGCTGGTTTCTCCATCGATAATGGCGGTCAGGAAGGGGTGCTAACCTGTAATGATGGCACCTGGAACGCCACGACACCGGCCATTTGTAATGCCGATTGTAACGTTACTAATGTTCAAACGGATATTGGTGGTTACAGCACCACCAGCATGCAGAACAGCCCAGCTTCCGGCACCTTCACCCATGGCAACACCGTCGATATTCAATGTCGTACCGGCTATGCAGGCACGCCAACCACCGTCACCTGTGACAATGGCAACTGGACCGGCGTTGCCCCGACCTGCACCGTTGATTGCGGTGATCCACTCTCGCAAGCTGACTTTACCGGCCTGGTGAATGAAAATTCAGGTGATTCAACCCTCCTTGGCAGCTCGCACCGCCTGCGCTGTGATGCCAGCAATTGGGAATTCGGCATGCCGATCGTCACCACCTGTCAGGCGGATGGCACCTGGTCTGTGCCGACCCTGCCAAGCTGGGGCAGCTATTGTATTCAGGTGAATTGCGCCACCGCGACCGATTGTGATGATAGCGGCGTGCCACAGGAATGCCCGATACCGTCTGATTGCACCGGCATCACCTGCGCGACCAATCCGGAAGTGGATGAGTTAAGTGTGGTCACCAACGTGCCGCTGGGTATCTACCCAACAGACGGCACCAGCGGGGCAGGTTATGGTGAATGGCGTGAGTTTGCCTGCGATGCCTGCTTTGGTTACACCAGCTCCGATGGCGCCAACCCCACCGGCGCCAGCCGCATGGTCTGCGAGAATAACGGCCAGTTCCGCGGGCAGGATAATGTCTGCGTGCCTGCTCCGGGGCCATTCGCGCATCCGTTTATTGTTAGCTCGATTGACGGTACGAATGGACTGGCAATCGAAAGTTCTGACCCGGGTCATTTTGGGAACTCAGCGAATTTCATTGGGGATATCAATGCTGACGGCATCGATGACATGGCGATCTCCAACCCAACAGACGGTACTAATGGCGGCAGTTCGGGTGCAGTTTATATTATGTTTGGTCAGGGTGGGCCCTGGACATCTCCCTTTGACGCAGCAACCGTTAATGGCGCCACCGGCGTCAAGCTGCTGGGCTACCAGGAAGCTGGTTT
>CAYSXY010000066.1:0-9184 GCA_964435165.1 uncultured Rickettsiales bacterium | reverse complement strand
CCATCCTTGACGTCCAGGCAGGGGATGATGCGCGTTTTTAACATAATGACAATGCTTCGCTGAGATCAATCGCCCCATCATAGAGAGCGCGTCCGATAATCGCGCCTTCAATCCCCTCATCCTCATGTTTCTTCAGGGCGCGCAAATCGTCGAGAGAGGAGACGCCGCCCGAGGCGATCACCGGAATGGTCACGGCATGAGCCAGCGCCAGAGTCGCCTCCACATTGACTCCCTGCATCATGCCATCGCGACTGATATCCGTGTAGATGACTGTACTCACACCGGCATCTTCAAACTGTTTGGCAAGCTCAATGGCAGGCAGGTCAGATGTTTCTGCCCAGCCTTCAACCGCCACCATGCCATTTTTCGCATCAATGCCCACGGCGATACGTCCGGGAAAGGCTGCGCAGGCCTCACGCACCAATTCCGGGTTTTTCACGGCAGCGGTGCCGAGGATGGCCCGCTGGATGCCGTTATTCAGCCAATATTCCAGTGTCGCCATGGAACGGATGCCACCACCAAGCTGAACGGGCAGATGGACGACGGAGAGAATATCGCTCACTACTTGTCGGTTAACGGGTTTGCCCTCAAATGCACCATTTAAATCCACGAGATGAAGCCAGCGTGCCCCGGCATCGGCAAAACGGCGTGCCTGCGCTGCCGGGTTGTCGGCAAATATGGTGGAGTCTTCCATACGGCCCTGTTTAAGGCGCACGGCCTTACCGTCTTTCATATCAATGGCCGGGTAGAGAATCATGTCAGTTCTTTCCAGAAAAAATGACCGGCAACATAGTCATTATGAATCGTTTCGAATTTGGGCAGTATGCCCCACTCTTTGTAACCGGCATGTTCATATAGGTGGAGTGCGGCGGTTTGTGTGGCGCGGACGGACAGAATCAGGACGGAGAAATCCTCGGAACGCGCCTCTTCTTCAGCCGCGCTGAGAAGTGCGCGTGCCAGACCATGGCCGCGCGCCCAAGGCGCCACAAAGTGGTTTTCAATCGAGGCGCTGAAGGCGGTGGATTGTTTGTTGGGGCCTGGTTTGACCAGCTGTATGGCTCCGGCGATTGTTCCATCCAGCCGCCCGACGAACAAGCTGCGTTCCGGCACAACAGTGACACCTTTCCAGTAGGACTCAAGCGTCTCCAGCGGTGGCGGAGTCAGCCAGTTAAAGCCGATACCGTCGCGAATGGCATCTTCCGTTGCTTTACACAGATCTTCCAGATCTCCGGCCTTGAGTTTGCTGACATGTTCTACGGCGATGGGCATGAGTGTGCCTGATTCCTTTATGGGTTCCAGCGTAGAAAATTATGGAGCAGTTGCAGGCCGGTTGCCTGACTTTTCTCCGGATGAAACTGAGTGCCAACCAGATTATCGCGCCCGACCACTGCTGTGACCCTGCCGCCATACTCGGTGCTGGCCAGCAACCAATCCGAGTCGTTTGTATCATGCTCTGCCACCATATGGAAGCTATGGACGAAATAGGCGTGAGCATCATGCTCAATGCCTTCAACGATGGGATGATCTTGATGAAGGATGAGGGTGTTCCAGCCCATATGCGGGGTTTTGAGTGATGGATCGCTCAGTGTGAGCGGACGCACGCTCGTTTGCAGCCAGCCAAATCCCTGATGGGTGCCATATTCATAGCCGGTCTCGGCCATCAGTTGCATACCAACGCAAATCCCAAGAAAAGGAATTGCCCGGTTGCAGGCGCTGACGGTGATCGCTTCATGAAGGCCGTCAATGGCATCAATGCCCTGGCGGCAATCGCCAAATGCTCCAACCCCCGGCAGCACCAGGCGGTCGGCTTTTTCGACCAGTACAGGGTCATTGGTTTGGTGGATTTCCATCCCCACCGGCGCCATGCGCTCCAGTGCTTTATGTGCCGAATGGAGATTGCCGGAACCGTAATCGATCAGAACGGTGATGGCCATTAGTTATAGGACCCGGCTGTCTCGCAGTAACGATCATAAAAGCGCTGTTGTGCGGCGACATAATGACTGCCGCTGACAACATCGACCAATTCATACCCTCTGCGTTTGAGGTTTCCGCCTTGCCAATCATGAGCACAAAAACCGAGCAGCAGCATCCAGCCCAGATCGATGGGTAAAAGTAAGGCCGGTTGCAGGAACCATTGTGTCAGTCCCATGATATAATATGTTTTCACCGCGGCACTGACGATCGCCAGCCACCAGATGCGGTGATACAGCGCCCAGAACGGCCCCAGAATAAAGGCGGCAAGGCTGAATCCTTCCGCCACGAAAATGGCTTGTTCAATACCGTCCGGTTCATCCGGCTTGGCGTAGACACTGTATAGTTTCATCTGTTGGAACAGCATGATGCATCCTTTATTATTGTTCGTTTTGTTGTTCGCCTAATTTGCCCTTGGTGGATGGCACCTGCTCACGCTGGCGCTCATCAATGCTGATGGCGGTGCGGAGTGCTTTTGCCAATCCTTTGTAACAGGATTCGATGATATGGTGATTATTGATCCCGTAGAGATTCTCTACATGCAGGTTCAGCCCCCCATGGGTAGCGAAGGCAAAAAACCACTCGCGGAATAATTCACTATCCATATCGCCCAGTTTGGGCTGGCTAAATGTCACGTTCCACACGCAATAGGGGCGGTTGGATAAATCAACCGCAACACGGCTTAATGTCTCATCCATCGGGATATAGGCATGGCCATAGCGCGTGATGCCTTTGCGATCCCCCAATGCCTCTGAAAAGGCCTGACCGATGGCAATGGCCGTATCCTCGGTCGTGTGATGGCCATCGATGTGCAGGTCGCCCTGACACTTTACCGTCAAATCCATCAGGCTATGTCGGGAAAGCTGCTCGAGCATATGGTCGAGAAAACCAATACCGGTTTGAATATCATAGCGGCCATGACCATCCAGTTGCAGTTCGACAGAAATACTGGTTTCTTTCGTTGTTCGAGTGTAGGTGGCACTTCGCATGAGTAAAAACATGTCCATGTTGATTATGGCAGGCTTATAGCAGTCTTGTGATATTTTGACTACTCTCATAGAAGGCGCCACGATAACGCTATCGAACTTGATTTCCCCCAGCGATCGACCTATGTGCAAAGGAGTTAATTTCAGACGGTGATATTTAGATAATGTCGTTACGAGATGTTTAATGGCCTGCAAACTTCCATTTTCTGCGCTTCCGGCTTTCATGTATTGATATACACTGGAACTTCCGGTTCTCAAAAATGGCCGTTTTCGTCACATTCTCCATCTCGTGACGACGTTATCTAGGCTCTGCTGACGATTAATTTAAGGATTTCGCCATGAAATTGATTGCGTTGAATAACAAGGAAAATGTTGATGGTGATGTGATTCATCATCAGAACGCATTTTCTGCCGTTCGTCAACGCAATCGGCTATGGCCTTACAGGTTGCGCCAAAGATTTCCATTCGCTGTGCTAACGCACTTGGAAAATGAACCACATTTCCCTGCGCACGTTGCCTTGCGAGCTGAAAATCTTTGCCAGCAACAAAACATTAACCTAATCGACAGCAGGGCCTAGCATGATTTCTCACGATTCTTCTCCTGCCTTTTCCGGTTGGCATGCCACGACAATCGTCAGTGTGCGCAAAGATGGCAAGGTGGTGATTGCCGGAGACGGCCAAGTCTCAATGGGTAATACGATTGTGAAAGGCAGTGCCAAGAAAATACGCCGTCTGGCTGATGGTAAGATCATTGTTGGTTTTGCCGGGGCGACTGCCGATGCTTTTACGTTGCTGGAGCGCTTGGAAGCGAAGCTTGAGGCGCATCCTGAGCAATTGACGCGTGCCTGCGTTGAACTCGCCAAAGATTGGCGCACGGATCGTTATCTGCGTCGCTTAGAAGCGATGATGATTGTCATTGATCACGAAACGTCACTGTTACTATCAGGTACCGGCGATGTGCTGGAGCCGGAAGATGGGGTGATTGCCATTGGTTCCGGTGGCAATTATGCGTTATCAGCCGCACGGGCGCTGTTGGATGTTGATGGTCTTTCCGCTAAGGATATTGCTGAAAAATCAATGAAAATCGCCGCCGATATTTGCGTGTTTACCAATGATAATATTGTGATTGAATCACTCTAAAACAGGATACTCTCATGCCGACACCTACGACCCTGCCTGCCGAAGCGTCTCTGACACCGCGTGAGATTGTCCGGGAGTTAGACCGCTACATTGTTGGGCAGGATGATGCCAAGAAAGCGGTGGCCATCGCGCTGCGTAATCGCTGGCGCCGTCAACAGCTGGATGATGAGCTGCGACGTGAAGTGGTGCCGAAAAACATCCTGATGATTGGACCGACGGGCTGCGGCAAGACGGAGATCGCTCGTCGATTGTCACGGCTGGCCGGCGCGCCGTTCATGAAAGTAGAGGCGACGAAATTTACCGAAGTCGGTTATGTGGGGCGCGATGTCGATTCCATCATTCGTGATTTGATGGAAGTGTCCATCAGCATGGTGCGGGACAAGTTGCATCAGGATGTGCGTGATCGTGCGCATATGGCGGCGGAAGATCGGGTGTTGGATGCGCTGGTCGGCAAGACTGCAAGCGACGAGACGCGTGAAAAATTCCGGGAAAAATTAAAGCGCGGGGAATTTGATCAGCAGGAAATCGAGATTGATGTGCAGGATAACAGCAATCCTTTTTTCAACGCATTGGATGTGCCGGGAATGCCGGGCGGTCAGGTCGGTGTGATGAATATTGCCGATATGTTGGGCAAGGGGTTCGGCGGTAAGATGAAAACCCGCCGGATGAAAGTGGTGGAAAGCTATGAGGTGCTGATTGCTGAGGAATCGGATAAGCTGATTGATGAAGAGGCAATTACACAGGAAGCACTGGAATTAGCGGAAAACCATGGCATCGTTTTTATTGACGAGATTGATAAAATCAGTGTGCGCAGTGAAATGCGTGGGGGCGAAGTCAGCCGGGAAGGGGTGCAGCGTGATTTGCTGCCATTGATTGAAGGAACAACTGTCTCGACCAAATATGGCTCCATCAAGACAGATCATATTTTGTTTATTGCTTCTGGCGCGTTCCATATGGCGAAACCTGCCGATTTGCTGCCGGAATTGCAGGGGCGATTACCTATTCGTGTGGAGCTTAATCCACTGTCGGAAAAAGATATGCTGCGTATTTTGACGGAGCCGGAATCCTCATTGATACGTCAATATACAGCGTTGATTCAGACAGAAGGCGTTGAACTCGATTTTTCGGAGGATGCGGTGGCGGAACTGGCCGGGCTCGCGACGCGTATCAACAAAGAGGTCGAGAATATTGGGGCGCGACGCTTGCATACCATTATGGAAAAACTGGTCGAAGAGATCAGCTTCACCGCATCGGAGCGTCAGGGAGAAAAAGTCACCATTGATAAGGCCTTTGTGCTTGATCAGTTGCAGGATGTGGCGCAAGGCGGTGATTTGACTAAATTTATTCTTTAAGCGTCTGCGCGGCAATTCGGGTGGATCAGGAATGCGTCAGTTTTGTGACAAAAATTTGCTTGATATGCAATTACTGCATATCTGGTTAAAATAATTACCTGTTGTTATCTGCAAATCACATGCGTATAACACACATATCAGGACATGATCCTGATATTCACATCGGTTGAGATTCTCTCCTGGATGTGAAGCCTCCCTGTTACTTGTCCGGGTCTGGGTTTTCTCAGGCCCGGTTTTTTTATGGGTTGTGTCTAAGTTCTGAACCGAAATTTGTGGGAAGATTAGCGCGCCCATAAGGCGCGGCCTACAGCCGTGGGCTTTAACGCTGTTGCATGCCATATCCGAAAATCAAGCGAATCAGCTATAGTGATCATCACGCGCTCTTTTTTTCGCTAAAGGAGAGCTGCTGCACGGCATTGCCGATGCGATCCATGGCCTTTTCCAGTGCCTCATCTGATGTTGCATAAGAGATACGGAAATGCGGATCGAGGCCAAACGCTGTGCCCGGAACAACGGCAACCAATGCTTCCTCCAGTAAATAAGTGGCAAGATCGCCACTGTCCTGAATGGTCAGGCCGGATGGCGTTGTTGCACCAATGAGTCCGTGGCAGGATGGGTAGACATAAAATGCGCCTTCCGGTGTCAGGCAGGACATGCCGGTGATGGCGTTCAGCCGTTGCACCACCATGTTGCGGCGGCGGACGAATGCAGTATTCCATTCTGTCATGAAGTGCTGAGAGCCGTTTAATGCTTCGATAGTTGCTGCCTGGGCGATGGAATTGGGGTTGGACGTGCTTTGCGATTGGATCTTTTGCATTGCCTTGATGAGCCAATCCGGCCCTCCTGCATAGCCAATGCGCCAGCCGGTCATGGAATAGGCTTTGGACACACCGTTGAGTGTCAGCGTCCGGTCTTTGAGCCGTGGTTCAACCTCGGCAATGGTGCTGAATTCGAAGCCATCATAGACGAGATGTTCATAGATATCATCCGTCAGGATCAGCACGTGCGGATGGTTGAGCAACACATTGGCCAGTGCCTGCAATTCTGCGCGTGAATAGGCCGCGCCGGTTGGGTTCGATGGGGAATTTAATACCAGCCATTTTGTTTTGGGAGTGATGATCTGATCGAGTGCCTTCGGGGTGAGTTTGAAGCCATCTTTTTCATTGCAATTGACTGTTACCGGTGTGCCGTGGCAAAAGGCGACGATATCGGGATAAGATACCCAGTAGGGGGCAGGGATGATGACATCATCGCCTTGTTCGATCGTGGCCTGAAATGCATTAAAGATGATATGCTTGCCGCCATTGCTGACGGTCACTTCGTTCTGTGAATAATCCAGATTATTCTCACGCTTGAATTTAGCGATCACGGCCTCTTTGAGGGCCGGTGTGCCTCCGACTGCCGTATATTTTGTCTCACCGCGTCCCAGCGCGTCAATCGCCGCCTTTTTGATGTGTTCCGGAGTATCGAAATCCGGTTCGCCGGCACCTAGGCCGATGACATCTTTTCCTGCGGCGCGCAGCTCTGCTGCCTTGGTGGTGACGGCGATTGTGGGAGAGGGCTTGATGCGGTTGACGCGAGCGGCTAATTGAGACATGGCACAACACCTTCAGCATGCATTAATGAATGAACATGGGCACAGTATAAGTGCTGCAGCTCATCTGCAACGGCAAAATAGGTGCGATAGTATTATGCTGCTTCCAGCAAATTGACCATATCGGAATTGTTCACCTGTAATAAGGTTTCCGTCAGTGCTGATTGTGCATGCAGGCGGTGGATAACACGTTGTATTTCTGATGGAATGGGCAGATTGGTTGTTTGGGCCCACTCTTTCAAGCGTTCGGCATCTTCAAACACAGCCATGCTGGCGCGTTGGAGCCGGTCTGCATAGCGTTCTTGCAGTTGTTTGAGTGCCGTAATGTCACTTTGGATGCCAACATAAAATGCCAGCGTACCATCTTCCTCAAAGAGCGGAGCAACCGATAAACGATTCCAGAACATGCTGCCATCTTTACGGTAATTAATTAGTTCCACCGTATCTGAGCGTAGCTGGCTGCAGGTGTGTTTTAATTTTTCCACGGCTTCAGGCGATGTATCCGGCCCTTGAAGAAACCGGCAGTTGCGGCCGATGACTTCTTCCTCCGAATATCCTGTCATGTTCAGGAATGCCTGGTTTACGTAGACGAGAGGGTTGTCGTCCTGCATGGGGTCCGACAAGGTGATGCCGTCATTGGCAACATGCATTGCCTCTAAAAAAATGCGAGTGCTGGCTGCGAGCATTGGTCTGTCCTTTCTCCTGCTATTGTCGACTGTAGCCGACACGCATGAAATGCCGCATAGACGGCATGATGTGAAGCCCTGTTTTGTATTTTGTTTTTAATAGATTATGCCGGTTATGCACAAAAATGCAACAGGTGTTTTATAGCTTTTCCCACTAATTTCTGTACAGAAATTAGTGGGGCGTTCAGACGCCACTAAGGCTTACGCGCCAACTATGGCGCGGGCAGCAGTCGCGGCCTCATAGCCATTCAGATTGTATGAAAATTAATGTGAATGGCTATAGCGATCGAAGAGAACGGTGGTGCGCGTATTCTGTTGGGGCTGTTTTATGACCAAAAGAAAAAGTCGCTTTCGGAAAGATTATCCGGAGCTGTCCACAGCAACAACAGGCCGACATCATTGTCCAGTGTTACGTAGGTATGGTGTCCGTCACTTGCCGCAATTGAATAGCTGGTAGCTTGCGCAGAGATAATATCATTTTCCTGAAAGTCTGTAATGACGTCAGTACCGTGACCTGCTGAAAATACAAAGACGTCGTTACCATCCCCGCCAGTGAGCTGGTCGTTGCCTCCACTACCGACAATGATATCGTTTCCCATACCGCCAGCGATTGTGTCGTGTCCGTCTGCGAAATCATTATATTCTTGACCACCAATCAGTAGGTCAGACCCCGAAAAACCGTAAACAATATCATTGCCACGGCCTCCATAGAGAATATCGTTGCCATCCTGATAGGTCGTTGGAAGTGATGCATAGATCGTATCATCGCCGTCAAAAGCGAAGATAATGTCATCAGCATAGCTGCCACGTATGAAATCGTTACCTCGATAGACAAACCGGGCGAGCCCAAACGCATCATTGTTTGCGGCAAAACTATCATATTGGCTGATGGTGAGATCCACATCGGTGAGTGTCACCAGATTGATCGTATAACCGGGAATTAAGGTGTATGAGGATGTAATGGAGCTAATCGGTCCATCGGCATAATCAGGTGAAACGAGAGAAAAAGCCCCTCAATGGTCCAGGATATTCCCTGGACGGATACGGTGATTGAGGTGAGCGTATCGCCGATGTGGGTATAATCGACAATATTCTCCAAACTGAATGGTATCCAGCCTGGTTGCGTGAAATCAACCGCAATGTTTGATGTGTAATTTGCCATGGTGGATTATGTTTTTTTGACGGCATTATCTAGCTCAGAGATCAGCCAATTTTTATAATTTATATATCCAAAGGGAAGCTGGTTAGTGATGGGGTGTCGCTTAGCCTTAGCTAAGCGTTTGTAAGGCTTTGAAGTTAAATGGGCTCTGGGATTCACGCGCGGCCAGGAGGCCGCGCCAGCCCTGAGCTGCGTCCCATGTGCGAGCCAGAAGGCGAGCACGGGGACAATCATTTAACAATTCCTTAGAAAGGAGGTAATCCAGCCGCACCTTCCGATACGGCTACCTTGTTACG
>CAYSXY010000065.1:0-9824 GCA_964435165.1 uncultured Rickettsiales bacterium | reverse complement strand
GAAGCCTGAGAGCCGTTCTGTAACCTTTGCGTAATAACACTGTGCTAACCTAGCGCTAGGTTAAAAAATGATGCAAGCGACCAAATGAAACGTTTTACCATCCCCTGTGATTTTGGCGGCAAACGCTCTCCTTTCCATGTCTATATTGGCGAGCCGAACCCGAAAAACCACCCTCTGCAATTTCAGGCCGATTGGCTGTCGAAAGAGCGTGGTGGCGCCATTCCACCCGAAGTGATGGAAAGCTTTGAAAAGCTTCATAAAATTTCGATCGAACAGGATGTTTCTTTTGAAGAATTATGCGTCTACGCACTCGGTGCTGCCAACGAGGAAGATAAGAACAAAAAACAACCGGCAGCCAAAAAACCAGCCAAACCCGGTGACAAATAATCAATACGAATGAGGAAACGAGATGTCGGCAGAACTGTCCGTAGCAGCGTCTATTCCTCGTGAGTTCATACTCCAACAGCTCTACCTGGTCTCTGAAGCCGGTAACAAATTCCGTTATGCGCATTACAAATCTGACATCACCTCATCGCTTTACGTCAATCTCGTCAGCAAGGAACATCAGCGCGATATTTATAAGCAGAGCCTGAACCTCTCCGCCTGCTCTCACCCTTTCAGCCTGATTTATTATCGCCAGGTCTTCCATCAGACGTTGGCCGCCAACCAGGCCTTCATTAACAGGCTGACGCATGATAATATTAATCAGGATCGCTATTTTCGCGATATGGAAAAGGTGCTACGTGTCTGTTTTTATGAGCAGGTCGAGCAGCAGGAATTAGGACGCAGCGTGCTGAATGCCGTGTCTTATCGCATGGCTCGAACACATGCGACGCAGCTAAGTCAGTATTATTTTCGGGGAAATCTGGCCGGAACCATTGCCCGCATCGCCGGACTGGACAGCCAGGATGACGAAGCGTTGGAGCGCTTACATGGCGCGCTCTGGGCCGTTGATCTGGCTTTTCCCTATACAGCCGCTCTGCTCGATATGGAATTCTACGCCTCGCAATTGGTCGATGCCGAACGCGGCTTTTTTAAAGCCCCCTACACAACCGAGCAAATCAATGTCATTTTTGAGTCGGGCTTTCATCTGTCCCGGCACATGACGACACAGGTCATCCCTGAAGTAGAAACATTGGGTGTCAGCCGGGCCCAGCTCTCACGCATGCTGGAAGATGAAATGGCCCGCATCGGCCGCAAGCAGCGCGAGCGAGACCTGATCGAGCGACCGGAAGATATCTACAATATCAGCCAGTTGGTGCATGATGCCGTGACGGAATATGAACCGGAACTACTGGACAACCTCAGTCAGCGCTGTGTAGAGATGCGCGAGGCGCAGGAGCGCTCAACCCGTGCCATGCAGTATGCATTGGCCAGCGAACCGGCAAATAAACAATCCTCCTCATCACCCAGCGCGCCCACCGATGAACCTGATGAGGCCAATCCGCTGCAACAAGCGCTCGCCAGTGCCGGCTTTGGTGGCACGGAAGATGAGATGACGGAAACAGTCGTCGATGCTGGCCGCCAGATCATCAGTTACCTGAAAAACATCAATATGGGTGAGGAGGCAGACGAATCCAGTGAAGAAAAACAAGCGGATACAACGCCGAATGAACAAACCTCAACGACAACTGCACCCCCCACGCCCGCTTTGACACAGCTAGATCTCACAACCCTTACCTATGAGATCGTCATGGATGAAGAACGTCAACAGCGCCAATGGAAAGAGATTCGCAGCCTGCTGAAAAGTGGCCTGACAGTGCGGTTTGTCTCTCCGATTCAGGCACTGACCTTTCACCGTTCCAGCCAGTATCTGCTCGGTGATCACGCCGCTGATATACCAATAGATCACATTCATGTACGCATAAACAACCAACAGGCACCGTTTGACCCTGCTATGTTTGGCGACGCGCCGCCTGCCAAAGCCTCAGAGCACCTGCTCAAATCGCCTTCAACATAGCTTATCCGAAAGCCTCACTGCACTCATAGGTAGCATAAAATTAGTATTTTTTGCTTAGTATCTTGAATGTGAATACTACTTTCAGATACTCTAAAGTGAGCCTACATCATGCAACGTATCGTACTGTTTTGTATTATCGCCTACGCGCTTATGATTAGCGGGGCGCTCATCTATTTCGGGTTTAAGCCAGAAAGCCTGGCATCACTATCAACAGCCAACCAGCAATTACTCACGGTTGGCGCGGTCGGAGGGTTAATCCTTATTATAGGAGCGTTGCTTGTAGGCCAATTCGGCACAGCACGTCACTCACAAACGGTGCATAAGCCTAAGCCACCACATAAAGAAGACAATACAGTACCAGAGCATAACGCAGGTGATAATGCTTCTGTCTCTGACCTTCTGCTCGATAAATTTTCGGCAGAGACACTCGAGGCACGTCTTCAAAGCGATTTTCGCACTCCTTTAAATGGCATGATGGGAGCACTAGACTTACTCAAACATACGCCCCTCACCTCGGAGCAGGAAACGTATCTGTCACTTGTCCAGCAAAGCATGGGTGAGTTGCTCAAGCAAACCCATGCGGTTTTATCCGATGTTATGGAGCGCGAAGGCCTGACTGTTTATGACGGCATGGAAGAAGCACTTGATTTCGAACTACTGATGCAACTGGACGGTCACGATCAAAAAAAACCCAAACCAGATTTGCGCATATTACTGGTTGAAGATAATGCCATGAATCAGACCGTAACCTACGCTCTGCTTAAGAAATTAGGATACACACAGGTGGTACTGGCATCGAACGGCAAAGAAGCGATCAGTGCTTTTCAGGAAAAACCGTATGAACTCATCTTAATGGATTGCCAAATGCCGGAAATGGATGGATATGAGGCCTCAAAAACAATCCGCACCTTACCCAATGGTGATAAAACAAAAATTGCGGCACTCACGGCTAGCGTGACCGAACATAATCAGAAGAAGGCTCGAGAGCATGGAATGGATAGTTACTTCACCAAACCCATCACGGAAGAAACATTAGGACAGATTATCAAGTGGGCAAGCTAACCTCTTAGATCCTTCTCCCCTCAACGCACCACTAGGACCGAGATTTCCGAATGTCGCACCACCTTTGCCGCATTCGGCCCAAGCAGATATGTTTGCAATTCAGGCCGGTGAGCTGCCATCACAATTAAATCGCATTTGGTTTTACGGGCCGTATCAATAATCGCTTTATAGACCGTGCCTTGCGCGACAATATGCTGCACGGAAATATCATCCGGCAGATGATCTTTTACAAAAACATGAATCGCCTTATTCGCATCTTCCAGCATTTTCTCTTCCGCATTGTCAGAAAAATACTGAGAGACGATACTCATGCCAAAATCAGGAACAACCGTCATCACATGCAATTGTGCACCGAACGCCCGCACCAATTCCAGCGCTCTGGGCAAAACGAGGGACCAGGACCCTTTATCGGCCACATCCACCGGAAACAAAATATCCTTATACATAGCATTCATCCTTATGAGGTTTAAGCGGCACTTCCAGCAACAGACGAAGCACGCGGTGATGCCTGTCCACCTCGATTACGCTGCCAGATAATCAACATTCCAAGCATGAGCAATACCGGAATATACACCAATTCTTTCGCCGGCTGCACTGCTTGCACTTCTACGCCGATAATTTCATTCTCAAAATCCAGCCCAACATCTTCGGCCTGACTGTTAAAGGCAAGATCATCGACAATCACCCTGCCCTCTTCCTGACGGATAAACAATCCGGCTTTTTCCAGTCGCTCGGCGCCACTTTCACCTTCCTGCAATGAAAGTAAGGCGAAGAACTCCATCGGCTCGCCAAACAAATCCTCACCACTCACTTTCAGTCGCAACGTTCCATCCACCGGCGTGGCGTGCGCTGCTTCTTCAAGCTTCACTGGATCCACCGATTCATAGGGCGGCACCACCATATCAACCCAAAAGCCCGGGCGTAGTAGGCTGAAAGCCGCTAAAAATAAAATTGCTGTTTCATACAGGCGGTTACGGGCAAAAAAGTACCCCTGCATCCCGGCGGAAAAGACCAGTATCGCAATCGTCGCCACGATAAACACCATCAACTCATGCCAGAAGCTTTCCACATCAATCAACAGCAATTGATGATTATAAATGAAAATAAAGGGCAGAATCACCGTACGGCTACTATAGAGAAACGCCTGCACACCGGTACGAATCGGATCCCCGCCGGAGACAGCAGCCGCCGCAAATGATGCCAGGCCAACCGGCGGCGTTACATCCGCCATGATACCAAAATAAAACACAAACAGGTGAACGGCAATGAGCGGAATGATGAGGCCATTTTGCGCCCCAAGCTCCACGATGACCGGCGTCATTATACTGGCAACGACAATATAATTCGCCGTTGTTGGCAAGCCCATTCCCAGAATCAAACAAATCACGGCAGTGAAAATCAGCACCAACAGGAAGGAACCACCGGAAATCACTTCCACTACTTCGGTCATCACCTGGCCGATCCCGGTGAGCGAGACGGTACCAACAATAATACCGGCCGCCGCCGTGGCCACACCAATCCCAATCATATTACGGGCACCGGTAATCAGGCCATTATGCAAATCACACAGACCGGCCTTCAGCTCATAACCGACATTGGTCGCCTTGCGAAAAATCGCCACGATGGGGCGCTGCGTCACAAGAATCACCATCATCAGCACCACGGCCCAGAATGCGGACAGCCCCGGAGACAGCCGCTCAACCATCAAACACCAGACCAGCACGACAATGGGCAGCAGGTAATGCAAACCGGTTTTGACGGTTGGCCCGGTCTCCGGTAGGCTGACCACCTCTGCATCCGGGTCATCCGGCGCCAAATCAGGATAACGTGCTTTGAAAGCCAGCAAACCCAGATAGGCAGCACTGATCAATACAATCACGGCATAAATGGTAGCACTACCCAGCATGGTTTTCAGTGCTTCAAGTAAGTAATAGGTCGTCCCCATCACAATAATCAGGCTGGTGATAATAATACCCCAGATGATCAGCCGCCATTTCAGTGGGGATTGTGTGGGCTTGGGCAGTGTGCTCATATTCGCCTTCACAGCTTCGAGATGCACCATGTAAAGCAATGCAATATACGAAATCAGCGCCGGCAGGAAGGCATGGCGAATCACCTCAATGTAGGGAATACCAACATATTCGACCATCATGAAGGCCGCTGCCCCCATCACCGGCGGCATAATCTGTCCATTCACGGAAGAGGCGACTTCCACAGCACCCGCTTTCTCGCGCGAGAACCCGACACGCTTCATCAGCGGAATCGTAAAGGTTCCGGTCGTCACTACGTTGGCGATCGAGGATCCGGAAATCAACCCGGTCATACCGGACGACAACACGGCTGCTTTAGCCGGGCCGCCACGTAAATGCCCCAGCATGGAAAAGGCTAATTTGATGAAATAGTTACCGGCCCCCGCCTTGTCGAGCAAAGCTCCGAACAACACAAACAGAAATACGAAACTGGTCGAAACACCAAGCGCAATACCATAGACACCCTCGGTCGTCAGCCACTGGTGCGACGCCACCTTGGCCATGGATTGCCCTTTGTGAGAAATCAACTCCGGCATATATTCCCAGGCGCCGGCAAAAGTATAAAAAAGGAACACGGTCGCCACGATCATCAGCGGCGGGCCGAGTGCGCGACGCGTAGCCTCCAGCAGAAAAATAATCCCCATCGCCGCTACGGCAATATCTTCACTGGTCGGCAAACCGGGACGTGTCGATAATTCACGATAAAATAAAAACAGGTAGGCGGCACAAAAAGCAGCGATAAGCGCCAACAGCCAGTCCGTGACGGGAATGTAATGCCGGTTGGTGCGTTTCTGCTGTGGAAAGCCCATCCAGGAGAGCACTATCAGCAACGGCGTCATCCCCACGGCAAAAGCCAGATCCGTCCGCCCTTCCTGCAAGGTCAGAAAACTGACAATACCGTCCAGATGCAATGACACGTAGATTACATAGCAAGCCGACAAGAACAAGATGAGTGCATCGCGATGGATCGGGCTGAAATTGCCTGATTTCAACCATTCTAGTAGCGTTTGATCGGTCGATTCAGGTCTACGCCCTGGATAGGCAAGAAAAGCCAGAAACACCGCAAAACCAAGGTGAAGAGAGCGCGTCTCTGTGCTGTTGAAGATAAAAATACCGAGCTCATATTGCAGCGGCGCCGCAATCCACAGCTGAAAGAGAGACCATGCCAATGCCACATATAAAATGATATGACGCGCCAGCATACTATCGGGGCGGCGGGCTCCGGTATCCGCCTCAACCACCATATCCTGCGCTGTTTGTTGATTCACATTACTATCCTGTGCCATCTCACCCGCTATCATTATGAAGGAAAAACCCGGATCATCCCGGAGGTCAAAACAGAGAAAAGGGCGGCCTCAACGCTGCCGCCCCAATCTATGGTATCATAGCCATAAACATATCATGATTTATTCATCAGCTTCTGAGGATTCCTCCTCAGATTCATCTTCCATATCATCGGAGTCATCTTCATCCGAAGATTCCGTCATAATGCCTTTCTCAACGAAATAGCGCATTGCGCCCTCATGCATCGGAGCAGTCAGCGCCTCAGTCGTCATCGCTTCCGGGTCTAAGGTGGAAAAGACGGGATGCAGTGTTTTGAAATCATCAAAATTATCGAACACAGCACTCACCACCTCGTAAATCAATTCCTCATCCACCTCGGAAGACGAAACAAACGTAGCCTTCACACCAAACGAGGTCACATCATCCGGATTGCCGTTATACATTCCACCGGGAATCGTCGCATAGCTGTAGAAGGGGTTATCATTCACCAGTGCATCAATTTCCGGCCCGGTGACATTCACCAGCACCGTCTCGCACGACGTTGTAACTTCCTGCAGCAGGCCATTGGGATGACCGGTCGCATGAACAAACGCATCGATCTTGTTATCGCACAGAGCCTGCCCCTGCTCCGATGCTTTGAGCTCGGAAGCCAGCTTGAACACGTCAGTCGTCCAGCCCTTCGCATCCATCACCACTTCCATCGTCGCGCGTGAACCCGAACCCGGGTTACCAATATTCACACGCTTGTCTTTCAAATCATCAAAGCTCTCAATACCGGTATCCTTACGCGCCACGACGGTAAACGGCTCACTATGGAGTGAAAAAACTGAACGCAAATCTTCAAACGGGCCAAGCTCGGCAAAACCGGAGGTCCCTTTTACGGCATGATACTGCCAGTCTGATTGCGCGACGCCCAAATCCAGGTCACCACGGCGAATCGCGTTGATGTTATAGACAGAACCACCTGTTGACTCGACCATGCAGCGAATACCATGGTCTTTCTTACCGCGGTTGACGAGACGACAAATAGCGCCCCCTGTTGGGAAATACACACCGGTAATCCCGCCCGTTCCGATCGTGATATGCTTTGAAGCTGCCGACGCTGAGGTAGGCGCCACGCCAAGCACCAGGGCAAACATGCCAAATACAAGGCTTGCAGCGATAAATGTCTTATGCAGATGCGTCATAGCAACGCTTCTCCTATCTCTAATTTCTCTGCGGGCAGTTTTACCACCCGATCCATGCGTTGGCCACCATAATCATCGAGATGCGAAATGCAACGGCATTGTGTATGGATAGGTGTATAGATAACAAAACGACACTCATACATACGACCTCAGATGACCACTCCTTACCACACCCTGCTATCACGTCGCCTCTCCCGGCGGCATTTCATAAGCACTGGCGCAGCCATCGCAGCCTCAGCAACATTACCGTCTGCACTAAAAGCAGCAGTACGGATGACTGCAGAGGATGACCCAAAACGCCTCTTTGCTGCCTTTACTGAAATACCTCATTTTCTGGATAAAACACACCATGTCGCGCAGGGTTTTCATGTTCAGACATTATTGCGATGGGGCGATGCAGTACTGCCGGATGCACCGCCATTCGATCCTCACGCCCAACACCCGGAGGCACAATCCCGCCAATTCGGATTTAACAATGATTTTATTGCCTTCATGCCGCTGCTGGCTGGCTCAAAGCAATCTGATCACGGGCTGCTATGCGTCAATCATGAGTACACGCATGCTCGCCATATGTTCCCTAAGCGCAGTCGCCACAAAACAGCGGTGGAAATGCAAATTGAACAGGCCGCGCATGGACACTCCATTGTAGAAATCAAACAGCAAGCGAACGGCCAATGGCATGTCGTGCAAGGGCCGTATAACCGACGCTTCACGGCCGGTAGCACTCGATTTCAACTCTCCGGGCCTGCTGCTGGTCATAGCCGCCTGAAAACGGCTCTTGATCCCACCGGCACGTCTGTCATCGGCACCCTCAATAATTGCGCCGGAGGTGTCACCCCCTGGGGCACCGTGTTAATCTGCGAAGAAAATATCGACGATTATTTTGGCGGTACGCCAAGCGGCACAGAAGCAGACAATCACACCCGCATGGGCGTCGGTAGCAACCGCTATGGCTGGGCGGAGCTGGAGGAACGGTTTGATGTCAGCAAACAGCCGCATGAGCCTAACCGCTTTGGCTGGGTGGTGGAAACTGATCCCTACGACCCAACCTCCCAGCCAGTCAAACGCACCGCACTTGGGCGCTTCAAACATGAAGGCGCCACCTGCGCCCTCGCCCCGGATGGACGCGTCGTCATCTATTCCGGTGATGATGAAGTATTTCAGCATATCTACCGCTTTGTCAGCCGCGATTCCTATCGCCCGGACGACCCGACCCATAACCGCACCCTGCTCGATCATGGCACACTCTATGCCGCCAGATTGGACGAAGATGGCAACCTCACCTGGCTGCCAGTGCTCTATGGCCATGGCCCACTGACCGAACAAAACGGCTTCCATTCCCAGGCCGATCTACTGATTGATACACGCCACGCCGCCGCGTTGATGGGCGCAACGCCGATGGATCGTCCGGAAGATATTGAAACAAACCCGGTAACCGGCAAGGTCTATGCTGTGATGACCAACAATCTCAAGCGATTGAACACGAATCCTGCTAACCCTCGCCCCATCAACCGGCATGGCCATATTATCGAATTTACACCCCCTGATCTTGATGGCCAGCCCAATCACGCCGCTGATCAGTTCCAATGGGATATCTTTCTGTTGGCAGGCGACCCCTCCTCATTGCTCGATGGAGCGCAATATCCCGTCACACCGTCTGAACATGGCTGGCTCTCCTGCCCTGACAATATTGCCTTTGCGCCAGACGGCACCATGTGGATCGCGACGGATGGTCAGCAGAAATCGCGCAATGTCGCCGATAGCCTGTTTGCCTGCGCCACGGAGGGAGCATCGCGCGGCCAGCCACGCCACTTTTTCAGCGCCCCGCGCGGGGCAGAAATCTGCGGCCCCTGCTTCACACCGGATGGCAGCACCCTCTTCGCCTCTATCCAACATCCGGGAGATGAGAAAGGTTATTCCGCCGCCACCCCTTCCACCCGCTGGCCGGATTTTGACCACAATCTGCCTCCACGGCCCAGTGTGGTGGCTGTTACACTAAAATTGTAAAAACCAATGGAAAACCAAAAAGTAGAATTTCGTGTAGAAGATTGTTTCAAACATTTTGAACAAAGCTTTAATCGGGTTAAATATTTTTCATGTATCGCCGAATCCGTCACTCCAGAATTACTTCCAGAAAAATGGGAAATCTCAAATACTTCATTTTTAAAGTATGGAATGAAAACACCTAATGAGGAAAGTAAACACAACCTTTTGGAAGGCTTTAAATACTCCCTGCAACGCTATCTAGTTCGGGACTGTATTGAAAGCTTCTCACTATGTTTAGATCAACTATTTTTCTTA
>CAYSXY010000064.1:0-9959 GCA_964435165.1 uncultured Rickettsiales bacterium | reverse complement strand
CTCCAAATAGAATCCCTCATACCAATCAATCGTCAATTATTGGTTAGCAATGCCGCAGTAACAAGCACTTTACAGCACGCCTAACTTCGCTATAAGCAATGCAATAGGAGTTTAGCTGTGCAGAAAGTCTTCTGCAGGTTATCATTATGAATTCAGAAGGCATCCTTCGTGTTGCCGATTATGTGTATTATCTTCATGCCAATAGGGGGCGTAATCATGTGGCGTAAGTTTTTATCCGTTGCTGCTGTAATGTTTTTGGTAACTGCGTGCGAAACGCCGCCAGGTGACGCAGGCAGCGTCACGGGCAGTGGATCGACTTACGATGGCAGTCCGACAGGACGAGTTTCAACATCAGGCGCGGCGCCATCCGGCCTCAGTGATATCTATGGTGGCGTGAATGAAATCGTCGAGAATGTACCGGATCGTGTCTTCTTCGCTTTTGACAGCTCCGTGTTGAATAGCGATGCCCAGAAAGTGCTGCGCATGCAGGCAAAATGGCTCAAAGCAAACCCATCCGTATCCATTACCATTGAGGGCCACGCGGATGAGCGCGGTACGCGCGAATACAACCTGGCATTGGGTGAGCGTCGTGCCAATGCCGTTAAAAATTATCTGACAAGTTTGGGTGTCAGCGCCAATCGCGTTCGCACGATCAGCTTCGGTAAGGAGCGTCCGGCAGTTGTTGGTTCCAATGACGTGGCCTGGGCGAAAAACCGTCGCTCGGTGACGGTGGTGCGCTGATAATTACATCGCATTGTAAATGCAAAGGCCCGCCAATTTGGCGGGCCTTTTTTGTGTGAAAGCAGGGGTGTATTAACCTTGACGTGCTTGCGAAAGTGGTGAGGGTGGCGTATCTTCCTTATACTTATGGGAGGAGTAGCATTATGCGCAACATGGCGATGCAATGGCTTGCGGCAGCGTTCTGCAGCACTCTGTTTGGGAGTGCGGTGCCGGCACAATACAGCCCGGCGTATATTGAGAGTCGAATCGAGGGACTGGAGCGTGAGGTGCGGCAATTAAAAGCAGCCGATGGCATGGCTGGTGGAGCGCAATCCGTCGCCAATCTGGAAGTGCGTATGGTGCAACTTGAAGAAAATATGCGCCAACTCCAGGGACAGGTTGAAGAACTCCTACATCGCATTAATCGAGCAAATGACGCGTTTATACGCAGTGAAGCGGATATGAGTTTTCGCCTGGAAGCACTGGAGCAGCGCTTGCCGGATCATGTCGATGCGATGCCTGCGCCAGATGCGGCGATGATGCCGGATGCAGAAATCCCTGCTGCTTCTTCGCCGACTCAGCCCATGCCAGCCCCGGCGCCAGGGATGCCGACCATGACAAGTGGCGATGAAATGCCCCTCAATCAGCAAGCGGCGGCGCCGGTATCGGCTGGGGCAGTGACCTATCGCACACCGAGGGAGCATTACAACGCCGCCTTCCAGCTGTTGAGTCAGGCGCGGTTTGAGGACGCGCGTGCAGCGCTGGAATCGTTTATCGCCGGCTACCCAACGGATCCGCTGATCAGTAATGCCTATTACTGGCTGGGAGAGACGTTTTATGTGGAACGTGATTATCTTGCCGCTGCCGACACGTTTCGCCGTGGGTTTGAAATGGCGCCAGGCGGGGCCAAAGCCCCGGACAATCTACTCAAGCTTGGCATGTCTTTGGCGACTATGAACAAGGAAGAAGAAGCCTGTGTGGTGTATGGCCAGTTAGTGGAGCGCTATCCTGATGCCGGAAGCTCCATTGCCAGTAAAGTCAGAGCAGAACGTCAGCGACTGAACTGTCCTTGACGATCATGAGGCCAGACAAGGCGTCAAATAGCCAGATGAATGATGCGCTGTACCATGCATTTACCCAATCCATGGGGTGCTATATGCCGTTTGAATCCTCGCCGCACCTGGCGGTGGCTGTCTCAGGCGGGTCGGATAGCATGGCATTATGCCTGTTGGCGCAGCGCTGGGCAACAGAACGCGGAGGCGCCATCACGGCTGTGACGGTCGATCATGGCCTGCGATCAGCCTCGGCGGATGAAGCCCGGCAGGTAAACCGGTGGCTGAAACGCTATGGTATCAATCATGTTATCCTTGACTGGAAGGGCGAAAAGCCCACAGCGGGGATTCAGGATGCCGCGCGCAATGCGCGCTATATGTTGCTGAGTCAATGGTGCCGCGATCATGATATGTTGCATTTGCTACTTGGCCATCAGCGTGATGACCAGATTGAAACCTTCTGGCAGCGGATGATCCGTGGTAGTGGATTATATGGACTGTCTGGTATGGCCACCGTCACCGAACGCTATGGCGTTCGCCTGCTCCGGCCCTTGCTGTCACAAAGCCGCAAAGCATTAAGAGACTGGCTGGAAGAAAGGAAGCAGCCATGGCTGGATGATCCTGCCAACGACGATATGCGCTACAGTCGCAGCCATATTCGCCAGCACCGTCAGCAATGGCAGGGTGAACTAATCGATGATGCGCGAATAGCGGGCAATATTTCCTCACTGGGGCGGAGTCGTCAGGTTCATGAAAAACAGTTGAGTGCGCAGGCTGTTCGGGCTTTTCAGATATACAAAGAAGGATATGCCCGAATAGACCGGGAGCGTTTTGCAGTGCTGCCGCAGGATGTAGCGCTCCGTCTGTTGAATGCGATTGTCAGAATAATCGGCGCAGGCACCGCACCCCGCATGGCGAAGACGCGGCATTTGCTGGCCGATATCAGCAGTTCGACATTTACGGGCGGCACCTTGAATGGGTGCCAGCTTCAACCGCAAGGCGCTTCACAGGAGTACATATTACTGCTTCGTGAGCCACAGGCCATTGCACCTGCCATGAAATTAACGCAAGGCCTAAAGCGGTGGGACAATCGCTTTTTAATCCGGTGTGATGGGCTTGCAGATGATGACGAACTGTATGTGCGGGCGATGTCGCCTGCTGAGGTGGCGGCGCTTTATCACCATCAAGATGAACGAGGCGTATCATCTAAGCACATCCCCAAGCCAGTCTGGCGAACCCTTCCCGCCATAACGCATCTTGACGAAGTGATTACTGTTCCCCATATCAACCATGGAAACCTCGAACTGGAAAGATTGCTTCCTGACATACATGTCTGTTTTGCGCCGATGCAGCCTCTATTGTCGGCGCCGTTTGCCGCGATGCATCACCATGCTGCTTAAATCGCCGCTGCACAGCGGTATCGGTTGGCGGCGGGTATTTTTTCCAGTATGGTCCAACGCGCTATGCCATAGCTGGCTATAGCGCTGCGGATGGGATTTTACCGCGTAGGCGAGTCTGTTTGATGTTGGGAATATAGTAACGTTATGCAATTTAGTCGCAACCTACTTATCTGGTTTGTTATTTTTATTGTCGTGGTGACTCTGTTTAACATGTTGCAGGGACCGGGGCAGGCCGGAGGCAATACCATTAAATTTTCGGAATTTCTGACCCAGCTTGACCAGGGCGAAGTAGCGGAAGTGACGCTGGAAGAAAAAACGATCAGCGGTAAATACCACAATGGAATGCCGTTCACCACCTATGCAACGGATTATCCAGGACTGGTCGACAAATTGCGTGATAATGGTGTGGTCTTTACAGGCAAACCGGCGGATACGGGCATGCCCACCTTCTGGAGCATACTGATTTCCTGGTTCCCGATTTTGTTGCTGATCGGAGTGTGGATTTATGTCATGCGCCAGATGCAGTCCGGCAGTGGCCGGGCAATGGGATTTGGCAAATCCAAAGCGCGGATGCTGACCGAGAAAACCGAGCGCGTCACCTTTGACGATGTGGCCGGGGTCGATGAGGCAAAGCAGGAATTACATGAGATTGTCGATTTTCTGAAGGACCCGCAGAAGTTTCAAAAGCTGGGTGGTAAAATTCCCAAAGGGTGTCTGCTCGTTGGCCCTCCGGGAACCGGTAAGACGCTGCTTGCTCGTGCCATTGCCGGGGAAGCGAATGTACCGTTCTTTACCATCTCCGGATCGGATTTTGTGGAAATGTTCGTCGGGGTTGGAGCCAGCCGAGTGCGCGACATGTTTGAGCAGGGCAAGAAAAACGCCCCTTGCATCATCTTTATCGATGAAATCGACGCCGTAGGTCGCCATCGTGGCGCCGGTCTTGGCGGCGGCAATGATGAGCGCGAGCAAACGCTCAACCAGTTGCTGGTGGAAATGGATGGGTTTGAGTCCAATGAAGGGGTCATTCTGATCGCGGCGACAAACCGTCCGGATGTGCTTGACCCGGCCTTGCTGCGACCGGGCCGTTTTGACCGTCAGATCGTGGTGTCCAACCCCGACATTAATGGCCGCGAACAGATATTAGGCGTGCATTTGCGTAAAGTGCCGACCGCGCCGGATGTTGATGCGCGTGTCATTGCACGCGGCACACCCGGATTCTCTGGGGCCGATCTGGCAAATCTGGTCAACGAGGCAGCCTTGCTGGCGGCGCGTAAAGATAAAAAAGTCGTCACCATGGCAGAGATGGAAGAAGCGAAAGATAAAGTGATGATGGGCGTTGAGCGCAAATCGATGGTGATGTCGGATGAAGAGAAAAAACTCACCGCTTACCACGAAGGCGGGCATGCCATCGTGGCGCTCCATTGTCCGGCGTCGGACCCGATTCACAAAGCAACGATTATCCCGCGTGGCCGGGCGTTGGGGATGGTCATGCGCCTGCCGGAGCAGGATAAGCTTTCCGTGACACGTGAAAAATTGCTCGACGATCTGGCTGTCGCTATGGGTGGACGTGTAGCCGAAGAGTTGATTTTTGGTCACGAAAAAGTCACCAGCGGTGCATCGTCAGACATTCAGCAGGCCACGCGCATGGCGCAGGCCATGGTGCGTGAATGGGGTATGAGTGACGAGGTGGGGCCACTATTCTATGGCAGTGACCAGCAGGAAGTATTCCTGGGCTACAGTATGGGCTCAAGCAATCAGGGTATTGCCGATGAGACAGCCAAGCTGATCGACTCGGAAGTTAAAACACTGGTGGTGAGTGCTGAGAAGCGCGCCAAGAAAATCCTCACCGAGAATCTGCAGGAATTACACCAGCTGGCAGAGGGCTTGCTGGAGCATGAAACCCTGTCAGGGGATGAAATTCAGGCGTTGCTTCGCGGGGAAGAGATTGTACGTAAAGAAAGCACGACTAAGTCAAAAGTGCGTAAATCAACCATTCCAGGCAGCCGAAAGAAGCCATCGGCGACGGATGCGGCAACAAAAACGGACGATGAAAAAGAGACACCACCCAAAAAACGTGCCTCCACAAAAGCAAAAAAGAAAGATGATGAGGATTCATCCTCATGAGCCGCGACTATTTTGGCACAGATGGGATTCGCGGCACGGCTAATCAGGAGCCGATGACTGCTGACATTGCGCTGCGTGTCGGCATGGCGGCAGGCTCGATGTTTCGCGAAGAAGGACAGCGTTCCCGCGTGGTGATTGCCAAGGATACACGCCTGTCAGGCTACATGATAGAGCCGGCATTAACCGCTGGGTTCGTCTCGGTCGGCATGGATGTGACCCTGGTTGGGCCCATGCCAACCCCAGCCGTGGCCATGCTGACCCGTTCTTTTCGGGCAGATCTGGGTATGATGATCTCTGCCTCGCATAATCCTTATGCCGATAATGGTATCAAACTGTTTGGCCCGGATGGCTACAAGCTGTCAGACGAGCAGGAGCAGGAGATTGAGTCGCGCATGGCGGGCGATCCGTCATCGCTGCGTGTCAGCCCGGATAGGCTGGGGCGTGCCAAGCGCCTGGACGATGCCGCCGGACGCTATATAGAATTTGCCAAAGCGACCTTCCCCAAAGGGCAGGAACTGACGGGTCTGAAAGTCGTGATCGATTGCGCCAACGGCGCAGCCTACCATGTGGGGCCGATCATCCTGAGAGAGTTGGGGGCAGAGGTCATCTCGCTCGGCGTCTCACCCAATGGCTTTAATATCAATGATGAATGTGGATCGACACACCCCAAATTACTGCAGCAGACCGTGATCGCTGAAGATGCCGACCTTGGCATTGCGCTCGATGGCGACGCCGATCGTCTGATCGTGGTGGATGAAAAGGGCCAGATTGTCGATGGCGACCAGCTGATGGCAATGGTGGCGACCGTGCTGCACCAGCGCGGGTTGCTGCAAGGTGGCGGCATCGTCGCGACACAAATGTCAAATATGGGGCTGGAGCGTTATTTGAAAGAGCGTGGCCTGACGCTGGAGCGCACCAAAGTGGGTGATCGCTATGTGGTGGAGCGCATGCGCGAGGGAGGGTTTAATGTTGGCGGTGAGCAATCCGGCCACATCATTTTGCAGGATTATACGACGACCGGAGATGGTTTGATTGCTGCCTTGCAGGTGCTGTCATTGCTGATTGATACCGGCCAGCGCGCCAGCGAGGCGACACGCTGTTTTGAGCCGATGCCACAATTGCTGAAAAACGTGCGCTATAAAGGCACGCCGCCACATGAAAGCGATGCTGCGCAGCAAGCCATCAAGGAAGTGGAGCGCGAACTGGGCGAGAATGGGCGTGTCTTTATCCGCCCTTCCGGTACGGAACCGGTGATACGGGTCATGGCAGAAGCGGAAGAAGCCGCCATGGTCGAGGCAGCGGTGGATAAAATCATCGCCGCCATGGAAGGCAAGGCGCAAAAGGCAGCGTGATTGATAAGAGTGGCAATGAGTGAAGCCATGCATAGGGAGACGAACACATGACCGTTGGCCGTGTCCTCATTATCGCCGGGTCAGACCCTTCTGGAGGCGCTGGGATTCAGGCCGACATCAAGGCAGTGACCATGAACGGTGCCTATGCCGCCACGGCGATTACGGCACTGACGATACAAAACAGCCTGGGGGTGCAGGAGGTGATGCCGGTACCTCCAGAGATTATCCGTAAACAAATGAAAGCGGTACTGGATGATATCGGGGCAAATGTTGTCAAAATCGGCATGTTGCATTCGGCGGAGGTGATTCGGCTGGTGGCGGATGTTCTCGCTGAGGACGTACCGGATGTGCCCATCGTGCTGGACCCGGTGATGGTCGCCACCTCCGGCGATCGATTGCTGGAAGAAGACGCAGAAGCCTGTCTGATCGAGGCTTTATTGCCGCGCGCGACACTCGTTACCCCCAACATTCCGGAAGCTGAGCGTCTCTCTGGTTTGCAGGTGCATGATGAACAGGAAATGGACAAGGCGGCGCAGGCCTTGCTTAAGTGTGGCCCCAGGGCCGTGCTGGTGAAGGGTGGCCATCTGCCCGGCAAAATGGTGGTGGATTTGCTGGTGACCGAACAGGGGGCATGGCGCTATGCCGGGCTGCGGGTTGAATCACGCCATACGCATGGCACGGGTTGTACACTGGCCTCGGCCATTGCCGCGCAACTGGCGCAGGGCATTGGGTTGGCAGATAGTGTGGAACACGCACACGATTATGTATTGGGGGCCATCCGTCAGGCACCGGGGTTTGGTCAGGGCAGTGGGCCAATCCACCATGGCTGGCTGCTGGGCGAAACCGGATTGAACTGAAAAATCCCTTGCCTTTCAAGGCAAGGCAGGGTAATGACATGCTCCCTTGATAAAGGAGCAGAAGAATGAAGAAAGACATCCATCCCGAATATCACGAGATTACGGTCGTTATGACCAATGGTGAGAGCTTTAAGACGCGCTCGACCTATGGCAAAAAAGGCGACAAGCTGACGCTGGACGTTGATCCGCTCACACACCCGGCATGGGTTGGTGGTGTCCATATTAAGAAAACCGGCCAGGTTGAGAAATTCAACCAGCGCTTTGGTGCGTTTAATTTCGGTTCTAAAAAGAACGACGAGAAAAAAGACGACAAGCCGGCGGCATAAATACACCGCACAGATACAGGTTGACATGACAAAGCCCGGCTCCTATGGCCGGGCTTTGTTGTATGTGAGGCCGATGACACACATAGTGAGTAATACAGCCCGCGCCATAGAACTATAGCTGATTCAGTTAATTTTCAGACAGTCGGCGAAAAGAGTTGTTTGTCGAGCAGCGGAATGATCGTACATCTTCGCATCCATAAATGGGATGCGAAGCTAAAAAAGACACAACACTCCTCGAAGGGAGTATTGTGATGGTACGCGAATTGAGCAGCGCAGACAAATCTACTCTTTGCAGCACTGTATCAAAATTAAATCAATTGGCTATAGCATGCTTACTGTGCCGTCCAGCCACCATCAATCGTGTAGCATGCTCCGGTCATTGGTGCCGCAGCGTCAGAGGCAAGAAACAAAGCCAGTTCCCCAATCTGCTCCACCGTGGCAAAATCCCCTGAGGGTTGCTTTTCGCCAAGCAACTGGTCTTTCGCCTCGCTTTCGGAAATGCCTTTTTCCGCTGCCCGATCATCTATCTGCTTTTGCACCAGCGGCGTGTGAACAAAGCCGGGGCAGATGGCATTAGCCGTAATACCGTCTTTGGCCAGTTCCAATGCGGTGACCTTGGTCAGGCCAACAATGCCATGCTTAGCGGCGACATACGGCGCTTTATGAATGCTGGCCACTAAGCCATGCACCGAAGCAATATTAATAATCCGGCCAAAGCCCTGTTTTTTCATATGGGGGATGACCGCCTTGGTCGTATGAAAGGCCGAACTAAGATTGATCGCAAGTATCGCATCCCATTTCTCTTCCGGGTAGGATTCAATCGGGCCGGTATGCTGAATACCGGCATTATTGATGAGAATATCCACACGCCCGAATTCATCCGCCGTCTGGCGAACTAAGTCACGAATCTGCTCCGGCTTGGTCATGTCTGCTCCGTGGTAGCCCACCTTCACCCCGTGAGTATCAGCCATTTGCTGGCGTTTTGCTTCAATCTCTGATGCATCACCAAAGCCATTGAGCATGATATGTACGCCAGATGCCGCGAAGGCATGGGCAATACCCTCCCCAATACCGCTGGTCGATCCGGTGATGATAGCGATTTTTTCTTTGCTCATAACAACATCCTTTTGCAGCGACATAATAGACCCATTCATGCTCACAGTTATCGCGAGAACGACCGTTGACGCAACATAATCCCAATGCCGAAAACACTCAACGCCAGGTTGGTTCATCGATTATTAAGGAAAAACAGCCACTCTAGACTCAACAATAACCGCTCGGACGGCCTGATGACCGACCCGTTTTATGTCAAATTCTGGGGTGTGCGCGGCAGCATTGCCTGCCCCGGGCCACATACCATCCGTTATGGCGGCAATACCTCCTGCCTGGAAGTGCGGGCAGGTACGCATCGTTTGGTGTTTGATGCAGGAACCGGACTGAAAAATTATGGCGATGAACTTGTCAAAAACGGTCAGAATGAGTTAGATATTTTCCTCACACACACCCATATCGATCATCTCAACGGCTTTCCGTTTTTCAAGCCAGCCTATGCACCCGGCAACACGGTGAGGGTCTGGGCCGGGCATTTAAAGCAGCAAGGCTCCTCAGTACGTGAGCAGTTGGACAATCTCATGGCAGCACCGCTATTTCCGGTCGGTGTGGATATTATGGCCTCGGATATTCATTTCAATGATTTCAACGCGGGTGAGACCATTGATATAGGCGATGGGGTGGTTATCAAAACCGCACCGCTCAATCACCCCAATGGGGCCACGGGTTACCGTATCGAATATCAGGGTAAGTCGATCTGCTATGTCACGGATACGGAGCATGTGCCGGGAACGCCGGATCAAAACGTGCTGCAATTGATCGAGGGCACCGATATTTTTATCTATGACAGCAACTTCACCGATGAAGAATTTCCCAATTTTGTTCATTGGGGGCATTCAACCTGGCAGGAAGGGGTTCGGTTGTCTGATCAGGCTGGTGTGAAGACGTTTGTCGCCTTTCATCATGATCCCAGTCATGACGATGCCTTTATGGATCGCGTGACAGAGGAGTTGGAACAAGCCCGCCCCGGTTCCAGGGTGGCGGTGGAAGGTCAGACACTCACGCCGTAGACAGACTA
>CAYSXY010000063.1:4349-10188 GCA_964435165.1 uncultured Rickettsiales bacterium | reverse complement strand
TAAATAAACTCAGAGTTTAGTTTTAGCGTTTATTTTAAAGTCAATCATCTGGCCAATTTTTCAAAATCAGCCGTGGCAGTTTATCATACCAGCGTTTGGCTTCTTCATCGAAACGGATCAGTTTTGGCAATTTAACCTGTGGCACAAGCCAGAACATCACAGCAGTTGATAGATTACGACCTGTTTTCAGGTTCCTTTGGCTGGCTTTGCGAAACCCTCGCATATCACCTGTTTTACGGCTATAGGAAGCTTGCACATTTTCAACCACCAGCAACGATGGGCCACTCCTCCGATACACAAAACGAAGCTTGCCATAGCGATACTCAGGGAAGTTGGACGGATTAATCCGCTTGCCACCTATACCACGCTTTGGCGCGTTTGGCGTTGGGATCGCCAACCACCAGCCGTCTTTTGATTTAATGACCGTACCTTCATCAAAACCTGCCATGATTTTACTGGCTTTGGTATAAACCAGACCCGCCGCTCGAATGGAGTTTTGCCCACGCGGGTAAATATCACCGCGCCAGGTGTTGGCCATGCGCTGCCCCAGACCTGAGGAATGCACCTGACGGCGCATCGCCATTTTCAGCCCCGTTGTCGCTTCACGAATGCCGAGCGTTACGGCGCGTTCTGCCGTGTGGTACTCTTCCTTCATGTGTTTTTTAAGATCGCCCTCAAGAGCTGCTTTCAACCGCATAAGCATCCACCTTTAAAATAAGATTATGCTGATCTTTAACGGGTTCGCCTTGCATAGTATAACGCTTGTCATCCAAAACAATGGATTGAAGCGTTTTGCCTGCAGGAATGTCGCTGAGGCGCACTTCAAACATATCGGTTTCTGAATGCACGCGAGCATCAAACACATTCGTTACTGCATCGGGTAAACGATGAATCACCAGCGCATCGGCTTCCGTTTCATCAGCAAAGATGAGACGTGCTGTTTTACCAAAACGATTAAACAGCACGTCCACCGACTTTATGGCACTATTCCTGAACGTCATCGCCGGAACCATTTGTCTGGTCATCATCTCCACCACCATCATTGGTGTCGACTTCCTTTTGATAAAGCTCCCAAGCTTTATCGCGAGCCTCTGCATCAATATTTTGACCTAGAACAGCTTCTATCGCTTCAACCTTTGGCTTGCCGTTTTTGGCAAAATCGGTTTCAGGATTCAGCTGATCAATGGCTTCAATAATATCATCCAATGATGCTGACGGCGGCGGAGGTGGCGGTGTTTTCGACGTTTCCGGCGCTGCTGTTGCTTTTGTGGCAGATTGTGCAAAGCCACGATCAATCAATGACTGTGCTTCCTCATTTGCAACATCGACCGATTTGCCGGGCAGGATTGTTTTGCCATCAACGTGCAAGGTAATGATTGCTGTTATCTTCATAATTCAATCCTCCCTTAGCGTACTGTTGCACAAAATGATGCGTTTGGACGATACGGCACAAGCAGCGGCGCAGATTGCAACAACAACCAGCGTAAAGCGGGATCTTCCTCAAGCCATGACTTGGAGAAGAAGCGCTGCGCCCGATAGGCCGCTTTTTCATCCTGAATAACACCGTAACAACGCGTGCCTTCAAGCTGGGACGTGCTGCCGATCAAAACCGTATAATCAGGAAGTAGTTTTTGCACCTGATCGCTTTCATCGACATAGCGGTCGTTATAGACCCAGAAATCCAAGTCACCGATTGAACCAACATAGCGGGCAAGCTCGTTGCCCTGACCAAAAGCAATCGGCCCCAAGTTAATGCCCGCATTGTCACGCAAGCGGCGAATATCAAGGAGCTTCTCAACAGAGGCATCTGCCTTAAACACACGCCATGCCAGCGCGTCCATCACCACCGTACGGGCAACTGCGCCGGATTTTTCCTGCACTTTGGCAACCCAGTCTTCAAGGTTGTTGAGCGCATTCACGCCCGTTTCACCCCAGCGGGATGAGCCAGCCAGTGCCACGGTGAGTTCAGGATCACGCTGAAAATCAACCACCACCGTTGGATAATCCTCACCAGAAACTGTGATTTTACCAGTTCGCAATGCTTCTGCGGCCATCACTTCCTCACGGCGGGTGAGGTTTTCAAGCTGCTTGGTAAGCGTCCGGTTCAAATTGGCTTCAAGACGCTGCCCAGGTGACAATGTTCCACCGATCTTTTCACCAATAGAGCGTTTAAGCGGACGGCTTGGATCAAAGCGGCGTTTGTCTTTGGCGTAAGCCGGTTTGAAGCTTTTGGTGATATAGCCTTCATCATCCACAACTTTACCCGCGACCAGCGGTGACACAAAAGGCGTTAAACGCGGTTTGGATTTATCGATATCGAAGTGGATTTCCTCGCTATCTTCGGTTTGTTCCTGACCAAAAAATACGTCCAGCAAAAATGAGCTTGGACGGTCCAGCCGTTCGACCACCTTGGTCAGAACATGGGTGCTAAAAATATCTACAGACATGAGTGTGTTCTCCTTATGGGTTAAGATTGATTTGAGCGAAGGAAGATGCTTTTGGAACGTAAACCAGCGCGGATACTCTCCACCGTGTGGCCAGCGCCAAGCGTGAGCGCATTCTCGTTAAACTCCCCGCTGAAATACACAACGGCTTGTTTATCCTCGGCGCTTGCATCCACCGTTTCAGCCAAGATGGCATCGGGCGTTTCAGAGCCATCAGTTGCACCGGCAGCGCTTAAGACAAACTTGCCGGAAGCGGTAATACGTCCCAGCACTGCACCTTTGGCAAGGTTATTCCCAGAAGCAATGGTGATGATGCGTTCAATGCGAGGATATTCCCCCGCTGTCAAATTACAGGGTTTATATTCACCCTGATCAGTAAAACCTGAAGCGTGTCCAATTGTAGTGTTCATGGTTTTGGGTCTCCTTTATTGTTGGGGTTAGCGGGTTGAGGCGATGCGGTCGGCAACCGTATCGGCAGTGGCAATATGATCATCCCCATCAGGGGCAATCGCAGGATTGGGGATGGAAGACATCACACGATCAAAAGAGGTCGAATTCGACCCCTTTGGCTCGTTTTTCGGCGCAGTGCTCATAAGATGCTGGGCATCCATGGCATTGATCTCTGTTTGCAGAGCAATTTCCTGCGCCAGCTTTTGACGGCCTTCGGCGGCTTCACAGCTGAGAATATCCTTCAATCGCTGTTTTTCCTTGGCTGATCCTTCTGCATGCAGTGATGCAACCAAATCGGGATGATCGGTTTTCAGTTGTTCAAGATTCATGGGCTTTTTCTCCTTTTTCGGTTGGGTGGAACTAAAAAAGCCCTCCACCATGGTAGTAGTGCGAGGGCTTTGGGTTTTGGGGGATGATAGCTCGGTTATTAATCTTTCCAGCGATCCGATGCGATCTGCCAAACCGGCATTGACGGCATGTGTGCCAATCATCACATCACCACCGCCATAATGTTCCAGCACATGATCGGCTGTAACATCACGGTTACGGGCAATGGTCGACACAAACACATCGGCCATGGAGTCAATGCGCGTTTGCAATTTCGCACGCCCATCATCACTGGTTGGATCAATGCGTTTGTGCGGGCTTTGCGAGGAAACAATCTCCACCGTTTCAGCAGATTCCTTGGCAGATTTGCCGCTATAAATACCAACCACACCAATTGATCCCAGCGCCGATGTTTCCGATACGACAATCTCGTCGGCGCTTGATGCAATCCAATACGCACCAGACGCCGCATCACCGGACGCATAAGCAATGATCGGCTTTGTGCCTCGAGCTTCAAAGATCATGCTGGCAAGCTCCGACACGCCATTCACTTCACCACCAGGTGAATCAATATCCAAAATAATTGATGTGATCTGTGGGTTTTCAAGAGCGCTCATAAAATCACGCGCAATCAATTCATAGCTGGATGCCCCGCTGATGGCCGTGAAGATGTTGGCGTAACGAAAGAGCGGCCCTGTCACAGGAATAATAGCAACACCATCACGCTCGGTGGCGCTATAGCTGTTTTGTAATTGCCGACCGAGTTTGGCAGCAACCGCTTCGGGTGCTTCATTCTCACGCGCGGCGACTTCCAAAATCGTGTGCAAGGCTGCTTCAGTGATCGCCCACGGATCACCGGTTATGCGGTTCCAAATTCTCATCGTTTTCCTCTTTTTCTTCTGTGTTGGTGTTTAAGATGCTGTTCACATCATTGATCGTCAGGCCAAGTTCCGTGATTTTGGCTTTTTCACGGGCGAGTTGTTCCAAGACTTCTTCCCAATCCAAACCTTGGCTGGCGCATTCATCCTCCAGCGTGGAAAGACCAATTTGCATCCGAAGATGGGCGGCTTTGGCTTCCTTGACCGGATCAACCCAACCACGACCGGGGCCAATCCACTTGCACCGTGTCCATGCGGCTTTGTTCTCATAAAAATCAGGGGCTTCAATCAGCCCCTTGTTAATTGCTTCTTCCAGCCACAATTCATAAACAGGTCTTGCCCAGTAGGTGGCAAGCCACTGGCGTTGCGCGGAGAAATACCGCCACGCTTCCAAGAGTGCCGCGCGAGCGCTTGAATAATTAGTTTTGGAGAAATCCTTCATCAATAATTCAAACGGGATATTGAGACCCGCACCAATGTGACGCAGGACATTTTCCACGAACTGGCCGTAACCGCTGTTCGGACGACTTGGCGTAAATGGCGCAACTTTATCGCCAGGGAAGATCGGAATAATTGATCCACCCTGCAGGCGAATATCCCATTCGTTACGCGCGGCGAGATAATCATCCACCGATCCGCCAAACATTTCACCGATGCTTTCGCCATCCAGCGGTGTTTCAATAAACGCTGCAATCATGGCATTCACCACCGCCGCTTGAAGTTCGGATCGCTCGTAATGATCCAACATTTTAAACATCGGCATGATGGAGGTCAGAAGCGGTTTCCCACGGTGCTGTCCTGTGCGCTCCTTATCATGAATATGCAGAACGAGGCGACGACCGAAATTTGTTGTCACTGGGATACGCTCCCAATCACTGATATCAACGCCAAATCCCAAATATGCATCACCGGGATGGCTCTTGCGGATATGATAGGCGCGCGGTGCGCCGTAAGCATCAATCTCGATCCCCGCACGCAGATATTTACTATCCTGTTTGCCGTTTGGGTTACACAAACGATCTGCCTCCACCAATTGAATGGTGGTTGCGAATTTTGCACCTCTGTTTCCCAACCACAGCGGCAAAGCCAGCGCTTCACCGTTGATCAAACTCGAGCGAAATACTAACGCTGTCATCCCTGCAAAGGTCAGACTTTTGGCTGCATCGCAATCAGTACTTTCTGCCCATGCCCGCCATTGAGATTCAACCCCGCGTGACCATTCGTCCGCCCATTTTTTATCTTTGCCTAAGCTGCGATAATCAGGCGTTGCCGATAAGCGCAAACCCGTGCCGACCACATTATCGGTTAAGGTCTGCATCGCACCCGCCGCCACGCCATGGTTACGGCTTAAATCCCGAGAGCGGGATACCAGCGTGGGTAATTCACCCAGCAAGTCACTATCAGCAGAACCCAAAGGCGGCAGCCAGCTGGAAAGCTCCCGCGCACGGTGAGATGCCGCGCGGTGCGCCGTATCGCTAACCTTTAACGGATTGCCTGCGCTGTCTAAAAGTTGAACCATATTTTTCTATCCTTAAAAACTGGTGCGGATAATGCCGCGGCGGGCAGACCCGCTTTTCTTGGCAATCTCTTGTTCAAGCTCATGAATATAACGTTCCAACGCTTCGACATTGGCGGCGCTATAGGTGGTTGAGCCATAGCCATGCAAGCTGACTGTCACTTCTTGAGATCCTGTCAGCAGGCGATGACGTGCTTCCTTGGCCTGCACCAATCGGCTTTGCA
>CAYSXY010000063.1:0-4249 GCA_964435165.1 uncultured Rickettsiales bacterium | reverse complement strand
GATCCTGTCAGCAGGCGATGACGTGCTTCCTTGGCCTGCACCAATCGGCTTTGCAATTCCAGCAATGTGTCGGTCATAAGAGATACTCCTTATAAATACGGATCATCAGCTTTGATCACCTTGCGTTGAGGCACTCTCGGCGTTTGACTTGGCGTTTGTTTTGGTTGTTCTGGCGTTGCTGTCACGGAAGGCACGGGCATTTCCACGCCCTTGGTTGGAATAATGACCTCTTGTCCGAGGCTTTTTTCCAGCGCCCGCCATTTATAATCAGACATGCGATCCAGCCCATAAATGCTGGCTGCTGCCCGCGCATAAACACGGCAGTCCAAGGCTTCGTTGTTACGGCTTGGGTCTTTCTCCCAAACCTGCTTCGGAAAGCCGCGCACCACACGGGTGATGCAACGCTCTGCCGTCAGCTGTTTAAAAAACTCCTCACCATATTGCGGGAAGTGACAACTGCCGGGCGGATACGCCACGCCATCTTCCAAATCTTTATCGGTTGGCCATTCCAGTTTTAGCCAGCGATAAAGCTCCATTTTCGCCACGGGGCCAGAAACGTTCCAAACGCGTAATCCACGGCGTTTTCCGCCCGTATCGGCTTTGGATACGCTCAAGATGAGCGCTGTGTCTCGTTCCTGTCCCTTAATCGCCACCACGGTGCGTGGTTGGCTGGCGCGTGCGCCAGAACCACCCCAAACGGCCTGTGGGTGCTGACGCACAAAAGTGTAAACATCCTGCGTCGCATAACCGGAATCCACCGCCATCACCCGAATGGGCATAGTGTGACCAGAGGCGTGAGGCCAATCACGATCCAAGACTTCGGCAGATAATCTTGCCCATGTATCTTGTCGAGCGGTGTCACCATCAATGATGATGTAATCCACCGACCAGTTTTGTTTGTTGCGGCCCCAAGCCACAACTTCACATTCAAGCCGGTCTTTTTGTACATCCACACCAGCGGTCAGGAATAAACCGCCCATCGGCACAATGCCTTGGCTGTATTTTTCACGGCGTTCATAAATGCGCTGCCATTCCGGCGCTTCAGATGATTCCTCGTAAGGCTCACCCAGCACCGTATTGACAAACCCCTTCATTAAATCGGGATTGCGCTTGGCTTCCTCAAACAGTGTCGCCGCATCAGACCAGCTAAACCACCCCACAGGGCTGTAAAGCGATGAGAGGTGATAGCCAACTGTGCCGTCTATACTTGTCGCCGTAGCCCGCCATTCACCCTTGGAAAGCAGTAAGGTTTTCTCATGATTATGCATAAGATGCCCGCAGGATTCACAGGCGTATTTGGCATCTTCTGGTTCGCCCTCAGGCCAGCGCAATTGTGTAAAGCGCAAATGCTGGTAATGGCCACATGATGTGCAAGGAACAAAAAAATAGCGCTGATCGCTTTTTTCAAACTCACGCTGCACACGGGATATTCCTTTTACTGTTGGTGTACTCACCATAAAAATCTTACGGCGTAGGCGGAATGTTGCGCTTCGACGTTCAGCCAGCAGAATCGGATCACCTTCGCCGCCAACATCGCCCGGATATGCATCAATCTCATCCATAAACAAATACCGTGCAGGCATAGAGCGCAGACCTGCCGCCGAATTCGCGCCGGTCATAATCAGCAAGCCGCCTTCAAATTCTTTACTCAGGATCGTATTGCCACTATCCCGTTCGCGTGCAGGCTTCACACGCTCACGCAATTCCGGCGTTTCTTGCAATAGTGGCTCAATCCGCTGCTTGGAATTACGCTTAGCAAGCTCCACCGTCGGCGCTACCGCCATCATCGGCCCAGGCGCCATATGGATGATATAACCGATCCAGTTATTACCGGCTTCCGTTCCGCCAACCTGCGCGCCTTTCATAAACACAATGCGCTGCGCGGGCGAGCTGGTGGAAAGCTGGTTCATCACCTCCTTTAGGTAAGGCGTGCGGGCTGTTTTCCATTCCCCGGGTTCTGCTGCAGATTTGCCTGATAATAAGCGGTATTTATCGGCCCAATCGGCAACATCATAATGCGGTTCGGGGGTGAAGCTTTTGAGGTAGACGTTCTGAACAAATGCCGCGTCATACTCAATCGAAGTTGAGTTTTCCCTCTCCAATGTCATTTAAATGCTCCCTCACATAGCGCTCTAACGCCTGATGAAGAGCGTGTTCGTCAATGCCCAGATCAGCAGCCATCAAGGCCGACACACGCGCAGGCCAATTCAGCCAGCTATCCCGAACCTGCCGGCCTAGGCGATAGACTTGCGTTTTCACCATGTCTTTGTTGATGAGCTGTCCTTTCTTTTCCTGCAGGGAAAGCTGTGTCAGCTGGGCTTTGTAAAGCTCATGCGCGGTTTTGATTTTGGTAAATGATGGTTTGCCATTCGCGGCGGGCATATTCTCGGCCATCACCGGCAGGCCTGTATTGATTTTAGCCTCATCGGTATTTTCTTTCCATTCACGATCCGCCCGTTCAACATTGATTGTGCCATCATCATTTGGCGTAATGCGCCCTGAGCTGATGGCTTTACGCACCGCGCCCTCGGTTACACCGCGCAGTGTGGCGTATTTCCTGATTGAAAGTCCCATATTCTCTCACTTTTTAAGGATTATTGACTTGATAAGCGTTTAAATTGAAGCGTTCATAGACATCACAAAAGAAAGGAAAAACCATGACAAAACAAAGCAAAAAACCAATTGAAGCAGCCGAAAATAAGCCAGTCGAGGCCGTCGAAACAACGCCAGAAACCACCGCAGAGCCAACGCCAAAAATCACCAAGAAAGCGCTGGTTGAACAACTGCTCAAATCCGATAAAGGCGCAACGATTGAGGAGCTAACCAAACAAACTGGTTGGCAAGCCCACACCGTGCGCGGGCATCTCTCCATCCTCAAAAAATCTGGTGCAGAGATTATCAGCGAACGAATTGATGGCGTGCGGTATTATCGTATCATCACCACTTAAGAAGCACGCTCTTCAGCCAAAACTTCAAAACTCTGGTCACTTTTGGCCAGAGTTGCCTTCTTCCCAGTAAAATCCTCCCATCGTTTGACGATGACATCAACATATTTTGGATCAAGCTCAATCAATCTGGCGCATCGTCCTGTTTTTTCGCAGGCGATCATGGTTGATCCTGACCCGCCAAAAGCATCCAGAACAATATCCTTGGTTTTGCTGGAATTGTGAATGGCGCGTTCCACCAACTCTACAGGTTTCATCGTCGGGTGCAGATCATTTTTAACGGGCTTGTTCACAAACCAGATATCGCTTTGATCTCTGGCCCCGCACCAGAAATGCTCATGCCCATCTTTCCAGCCATAGAGGATCGGCTCGTACTGGCGTTGATAATCCGCACGTCCCAGCGTGAAAGTGTTTTTCGCCCAGATGATGAAGGTTGACCATTTTCCGCCCGCGCCAACAAATGCGCCGTACAGCGTGTGAAGCTCGGATGAGCTCATGCACACATACATTGCTCCTTTGCACACCATCATCAGGTTGGTGCAAACATCATAAAGAAAATCGCCAAAGCCTTCGCCCAGATTATCATTCTGGATCGGGCGGGCTTTGCCGCGCATCTTGTCTTTCATCGAATTGGCGTAATTTACATTATAAGGGGGATCGGTAAACACCATATCGGCCAGCTCTTCACCTAACAGGGCGTTATAACTGTCAATCATCGTGGAATCACCGCAGAGCACTTTATGATCTCCGCAAATCCAAATATCCCCTGGAACGCTGACGGGATTTTCCTGCGCCTCGGGTGCGGCATCTTCGTCGGTCAAGCCGCCCGATCCCGCATCCTCTAAAAACAGATTATCAAGTTCCTCGGTATTAAAGCCCAGAATGTCTATGTTGAAATCCAAATCTTCCAGCGCTGATAATTCATCACGCAGAAGGCTTTCATCCCAACCGGCATTCTCGGCGATTTTATTATCGGCAATAACCAGCGCACGGCGTTGTGCTTCATTCAAATGTTTCAGGAAAATGGCTGGCACGTTTTTCATGCCCAGCATTTTTGCCGCCATCAGACGTCCATGCCCTGCAATGATCACATTGTCATCACCCAGCAGGATTGGATTCACAAATCCAAATTCGGTCATGGATGCTGCGATCTGCGCCACCTGGGTGTCGGAATGCGTGCGGGCATTTTTGGCATAAGGGATCAGCTCATCAACCGATACATGCTCGATTTTTAACTCTTTTGATTTTGCATCAGTCATGGTTTTTATTTTCCTCCATTTGCTGCAGTTGTAAGAACGCCCCAC
>CAYSXY010000062.1:0-10198 GCA_964435165.1 uncultured Rickettsiales bacterium | reverse complement strand
CGCTAGGTTAGCACAGTGTTATTACGCAAAGGTTACAGAACGGCTCTCAGGCTTCTGGTTTATGTGTTTGCTGGTAGGTGTCGATCCGATTATAGGCAAAGTTGTCGGCATAGGATTTAGCAATAAAGCGCGGCTGTTTCGGATCCTGCACGTGATAATCGATGCTATGCTTCTGGCAAAACTGGATGGCTTCTTCTTTCGTATTGAACGGAACACGCACTTGCCGGGACGTGTCTGAAGAGCCCGTCCAACCCATGATATGTTCAATAAAGCGCGGGTCGCGTGGTTCATACTCCAGTAGCCATTGCTCCGTGTTGCGTTTGCCGGATTGCATGGCGCTTTTCGTGGGTCTGAAAATACGGGCGCGGCTTGGCATGGTCTCTCCATTGATTAATTATCGTAAGATGCGTGTATGTTCACACATAAACGCGTTACGTCGCACAAGTGACGGCCCGCAGTCGCGGGCTGATAGCTGATTGGTTTTGTATTGCCGTATACACAATCGGCTATAATTTTGTGATTATACGTTGATTGCTGAAGCATGGCAATATTGCTAGTGGTTTAGACGTTATAGATTGAGCCTTTGCTAATGAATGGAAGTTGATACGAGTAGATATGTTGTGTGGCAGGTGAATCTTAACGAATCGGTCGTTATAACAAGTGGTGGGATGTCGTGAGATGAAGAGGCGCAGATGGCGGTAATGGATGAATTATATGAGCGATTGCGGGTTGAGGGGAATCGCCCGGATGCCGATTTTCGCTTTGATGTCGAACCTATCCGCGGCGAGGTGGATGTGTTGCAGGTGACGGTGCCGGAACGTGACACGCTGCCGATGTTTATTTCTATCTCCGGGCCTCAGTTGCTACTAATTGCCCACCTGTTTCGCGATCAGGACGTGGAGCAGAGCAAACGCACCGCCATGCTGGAGCGGATGCTGGAGCTGAGCGTGCTTATTCCCCTATCATCTTATGGCAAAATGGGCGAGCTATACGTGGTGTTTGGGGCGATGGCGATTGATTCGCCCATGGATGATATTTTGTTTGAGATCCATCACTTAAGTGAAAATGCCATTGAGGCACGCACGGCGATGAAAGAGTTTCTTGTGTGAAAATCAGGCAAGCATGGAATCCAGCTTGCCTTCACGATCCAGTGCTGCAAGATCGTCAAATCCACCTACATGGGTATCGTCGATAAAAATCTGCGGTACGGTACGGCGGCCATTGGCGCGGGCAATCATTGCTTCACGCTTCTCATCATCACTGACATCGATTTCCTGATACTCATTGACGCCTTTGCGCTGCAATAGTTGCTTGGCGCGGACGCAATAAGGGCAGACAGCGGTGCTGTAAATTTCGATCTTGGCCATGGTTGCTCCTCTCTATGTTTTTAGTCAATTTCGTTTATGTTTGTACATAAACGCGTTGCGTCGCACAAGCGACGGCCCGCAGTCGCGGGCTGATAGCCGATTAGTTTTTCTATGGTCATATATGCAATCGGCTATGATCTTAAATCATATAGTGGGTGAATGGGCGTTTGTCATGGGGTGATCCCATTCGCTCCGCACATCCGGGTCTTTTTCCTGCCTTTTATAGGTACTCGCCATGCTGCTGAATGCGGCGGTGTCGAGCAGCTCGCCCAAGGCCCATACCGCCATGGCGCGAACCAGCGGTGAGCTATCCGCCAGTAAGGGTGTGATGAGTGGGATTAAGCCTTGATCCTGACTGTTTCCGGCGGCAATCAATACATTGCGGATAAATCGGTCACGCCCGATGCGTTTGATGGGAGATTTGCGAAAGAGCTGGCGAAAACCGGCATTGTCCAGCGTGAGCAGGTCACTCAATTGTGGCGCGTTCAGTTCATCGCGAGCATGAAAAGCCGACTCGGAGGCTGTATGCGCGAATTTATTCCATGGGCAGACGGCAAGGCAATCGTCGCAGCCATAGATGCGATTTTGCATGGGCCTGCGAAATTCCAGCGGAATATGACCCGGATGTTCGATAGTGAGATAAGAGATACATTTACGAGCATCGAGCTTGCGGCTGGCGGTGAAGGCGTTGGTCGGGCAGATGTCGAGGCAGCGCGTGCAACTGCCGCAATGGTCTTGTTCTGGCGTATCCGTTTTAAAGGGTAGGGTGGTGTAGATAATGCCCAGAAACAGCCAGGAGCCATACTCACGCGAGACAATGCAGGTGTGTTTGCCTTGCCAGCCAATACCGCTTTGCGCGGCAATGGGTTTTTCCATCACCGGCGCCGTATCGACAAACACTTTGACATCACATTGCCCTTTGGAGGCAAGCCAGCCTGCCAACTGCTTCAGGCGGCCTTTCATCACATCGTGATAATCCTCATTGCGGGCATAGACGGAGATGAGGCCTTTATCCGGTTCATCCAGCAAGGCCATGGGGTCGCTCTCCGGCCCATAATTCATACCCAGAGTAATAATGGAGCCGATACGGGGCATGATGGCCTGCGGATTGCTGCGCAGTTCCACACGCTCTGCCATCCACTGCATTTCTCCATGGTGGTTGTGGGCGATAAATTCCTTCAAGCCGTGGATATGCTCCGGTGCCAGTTCCGGCGGGGCAATGCCCACCACATCAAACCCCAACTGCCGAGCGCGCTCGGTTAGTGTCTGCTTCAGGGTGTCGAGTGTTGGAGTTGTCATGAAACTGTCATAAATATTATGTTGCGAAGCAGCACGTTATTTTACTTAATAACAGGTTAAGTAACAGGAGGGTTTTATGGATCATACAGATAAAGCGGAAAAAGCAGACGTACGCAATGCGCTTAAAGAATTGATGCCAAATCGGGTGACCTTAAAAGAATTAAGGTTTACACCAAGGCCAGAGACGGGAATGGCGGTAGCGACGGTATTTTCGCTCTATCGACAAGAGTTGGAAGATTACAGTGGCTTATTAACGCTTAAGGGCGGCAATGCGCAGGTGCCGCAATTAGAAACGGGTAAGGGTGGTTACTCCATGCGTATCATTGTTCCCGATGCAAATGTATTTGTTAGAGCGGTTTCAACAGGCGTTAGTGCGAATGACATTAGGCGAGAAGATGATAAGGCTGCGGAAGGTTTAACTCAGGCTGAACAAGTATTGGCTAAGCAGGCGGTGGAGACAGAGCCAGCACCCGTGGCGCTGCAACACGGGCTGGTTGCTGACTAAGTCTGTGTATTCACCAGCGTTGTTTATATTGCATTATTTCAATGGGTTGTCTTGGGCCTGATTTTGCAAATTCTCAGGCGGCAATCTCAATTTATCCTGCCATCACAAAAGTTTAACCGATCTCTGTTAACCTTTATGGTGATTCATACACCTCTGCCTAGCATGTGATGGTCATTTTTGACGGACTGGGATAATGCCCTTAGAGGAGGTGCGAAATGCAAGACCCTCAGTTCAAACCGATTGTTTACAGCGAAAAGATCCGAATGCTCATTGATTATATGTATGACGATACCGCTGCTATTGAAGCAGCAGAGCGCGAAATCGCGTGCAATCGTCATAAAGCTTTTCAGATGGGGCTTCGCGCAGAGGCGGCGAAGTACCCAATACTGAAAGTCATGGCAATTCGGGCAAACCGCAAATAATCGGTTCAAGGCGTCGGGGAGAATATTCTCCCCGGTCGTCACTCAAAAATCCAAATCATCATAATGTTCGGGTGGGCGGTAGCCGGGGATGCGCTCGGCCAGAATGTCTTTAAAGCAAGGGCGGGACTTCACCAGCGCATACCAGTCTTTGGCGCGTTTATTATGCTCCCACGGCACATCACCAAAATAATCGAGGGCGGAGAGATGGGCTGCGGCGGCCAGGTCCGCCAGTGAGAGATTATCTCCGGCCAGCCAGTTGCGGCTGGTGGTGAGAAAATCAATATAATCCAGATGATAGAGAATGTTCAATTTGCCGGCGCGAATGGCATCGGAATGGGGTTGACCGTCGCCGCTGATACGTTTGAAGAATTTTTCATGCAGCAGGTTGCGGGTGACTTCCTGATTGAAATTGTGAGTGAACCAGGCGCAGAGCCGACGTGTCTCGGCTTTCTCCAGGGCAGACTGGCCGAGCAGGTTGCGCTTGGGGTGGGCCTCTTCCAGATATTCGATAATGGCGTAGATGGAGGCGATGGTCTCATTTTTTTTGGTGTTGACAAGAATCGGCGTCTCGCCGGACGGGTTGCGCTGGAGCAATGCTTCGTCACGCTTCCACGGTTCTTCTGCCTGCAGGGTGGCTTGCAGGTTTTTTTCCTGCAATTGCAGGCGCACCAGGCGGCTCGCCGGTTCCAGCACGGTATGATGTAGCGTGTAATGAACAACCATCAGTGCAGAAATTATGAGCGTGTGAGGGCGAAGCGGCCACCTTCACGGTAGCGAATCAGATAGTCCGGCACCACCACTTCGACCGCGGTGGGGGTGATGCCCAGCGCCTCAAAGGTGGTGGCATCGGGCGAGACGATGTTATCCTGCTTGAGCAATTGCACCTGATCATAGGTCAGTGGCGGGGTGGGGAGAATTTCACTCATTTTGCCCATGATGCTGGCCAGCCCGAATGGAATGGGCATGAACGGTTTCTTATGGCGGGTTTGCTCCATAATATAGGTGAGTAACTCACGGAAGCTATATTGCTGCGGGCCGCCTAACTCATACGCCGTGCCTTGCCCGGTGCGTTGTTCCAGCACAGTGCGGATGGCGCGGGCGATATCGGCGACATAGACCGGTTGGAATTTGGTGTGGCCACCGCCGATGAGCGGCATGAAGGGAGAGAGTTGTGCCATGCTGGCAAAGCGGTTGAAAAAGTCATCTTCCGGGCCAAATACGATGCTGGGGCGCAGAATGGTCGCGGTTGGAAAGGCCGCCAGCACGGCACGTTCGCCTGCGAGTTTGGTGCGGGCATATTTGGAGCGCGTGCTTTTATCGACCCCTAAGGCCGACATGTGTATCAGCTGAGAGACGCCTAGTTCCGCCGCCGACTTTGCTAAAAATTCAGCCCCCTGCGCATGAATGCGGGCAAAGCGCTGGCTGCCGCTCTCAAACAGAATCCCCACCAGGTTGATGGCAATGTCGGTATCTTCCAGATAGCGTTTGACCGTGTCTTTTTCCTGGAAGCTGCCGCGCTCCAGCACGATCTGGCCGACATAGCCATAGGTGCGTAAATAGAGTGCGCCTTGCGGGTCGCGGCTGACGACGCGAATCAACGCGCCGGTTTTTGCCAGTTCACGCACGACATAGCGGCCAATGAATCCCGTGCCGCCAAAAATAGTAATGACGCTATCTTCTAATGATTGTTGAGTCATGGCCTGCATTCCCCCTGATACGCTCGTACGTTACGCAACGCGATGGGGCATCTATACCTTAGGCATGGGGGATTACCAACCCAAATTTCGTGGGGATCAGTGTGGTCATTCATACATATATGCTATAAAATACTCATTATGCTAATTGATGGATGAGTTGCATTTTGCCGCGGCAGACGGTATAAGCGCAGCCCGATCCGTGCCCAGATGGCGGAATTGGTAGACGCGCTAGCTTCAGGTGCTAGTTCTCGCAAGGGAGTGGAGGTTCGAGTCCTCTTCTGGGCACCATTTAGCAGTTCAATATAGTTCCAAAAAATCCACGACATCGTTGAAAAATAAGGCTATAACTGGAATATATCGTTCCAGTTAGTTCGGTGCTGTTGGTGCATGGATCATATGCTTCGAACCGAAAAGAGGTTCAACAAAGCGTCAGTGAGGCAAGGCGACGCCGAAGCCGAGCGTTACGATTTGACGCGCAGCGGGAATCTTCGATTCCCTGCGAGCATGTCCTCTTCTCCAGCATTAACTATGCTGAAAATATCCCAGAAAACCCTTTTGCAAAATTGATTTTGGCGTTATCACGCGCTTCTGGTTAATTTGCTTTAATAAAAAAACAGGGCTGGGTGAATAAAGGTTGCAAGAACGTGCTGCGGCAGGTACAAAGTTGCGAATGATTATCATTATATGACAGTTTTGTTACAAACTCATTCAATAATTTAAATACACGCATGCCTACTGCAACAGATACAACGATGATTCCGGTTGCCGGACAGGTGACGCCGATTCAGGAGCGTTCTGAAGAAGAGCAAGTCCGGTTGCGCCAAATCGATATCATGGATGCCATGATGTATGTGATGGGCGAGGCCGTGCAGGATTACGGTAAAGACCTGTCGACATATGGCTTGCCGTCGGCTTCTTCGCGCATTTTGCAAACGGAAGCCGGGCAGAAAATTCCTGCGCCGTTGGCGATGGCACTGCAGTCTCTCTCGTCACTGCCTGCGTTTCGCGCAAGCTTTAGTGAAATGAAAGAGCTATGGCATGAATACCGTGAGGGGGACGGCGAGGCACTGGCGGATTTTGCCATGGTGGGAACATACACCCTCCCTTGGGCGCTAAGCATTTTAGGGCAAGCGAGTAACGACCCGAAAGTGGTGGCCGACAGTGTGGAAGCGGCGGATGCGGCCGGGATTATGGCAGCGTTCTTCAATCTGGCCGGTGGAGTGGAAGATAAGTCTGGCGAGAAGCTGGAAGCAGCCATCGAAGGGTGGCTGGATAGACTGCCTGAAGAATCGGACGTGGTGCAGGGGTTGGATGAAGCCGCGCTGGCAGCGATGGCAGAAGCCGGTGATTTATTTGGTGAGGAGCAGCAGGTTCCGTTGGAATCACGGGAACGCCATGATTTGGAAAAAGATAATATTGTCATATTGCGTGCCGGGGATGTCGTGCCAGCCAATATGGTGATTTTGCATCATGCGCCGGGCACGACCTATAATCGTAGTAACACCTCCGGCGAATTCACCGCCGCTAATGCGCGGGACGGAGCGCCTCTCTATCAGGGAAATCAGTTACTGGAAGGGATGGTGTATGCAAAGGTGGATAAACCGGCGGAAAAATCCGCTGTGGAAGGATTGTTCAATGGGCTGGAAGAGGCAGAAGACCCAAGGCGCAGCGCGGAAATTAAAAAGCGGGTGACGCACTGGGTCTATGGCATGCTGGGCATTACGGGGTTGCGTACTTTGCATACGGTGTGGACTGACGCTCAAAAAGGTAAAATCAACGTGATGGAAGGCAAGTTTGGCCATGCCCAGCGCGTGGCATTGACGACCATTACCGCTGCTTTGCCCTGTGCGATTATGGCCTCGCTGACGGAAATTGAGCTGTTCATGAAGGCGCTGATGCCGAAAGGGGTGTTTTTCAAAAGTCCGGCGGCGGTGGAATCACTAGGTGATACGCAGCGCGTGGTGATGGATATTACCGGCACTGGAACTACGGGTATTGGCGAATTTGACCAGTTTGGGGTGCTGGAAGAAGGTGCTGTGCGTGCTCAGGGTGAGGATGGCGATACGGACATATTTGCTGATGATTCTAAAGGAGCGGAGATATTCCGTCTGGTTGCTTCCTTGGAAAAACCGTTGGAGCATGAGCATCACATGTCCAGGATGCTGGTGGGGCAGGCAGAGGCGCAAGGTTTGCGGCTGGCAGGTGAAGGCGATGTGAAGCTTCATAAGCAATATATGGATTCTGGTAAAGGAGTGCAGGGCACAGTGGAAGGCAAGCAAGTGCTTGTTGGTAATGCCAAGCTGATGCGTGAACAGGGTTATTACGATGCGATTCCGGCTGAGATAAGGGAGGCAGCGGAAGCGCGCGAATATACCGGAAAATCGATTTCATTCGCACGGATTGAACATGAAGATGGGCGCGTTGAGTGGGCGTATATGTCGTCCGGCGATCAGGTGCGTGAAGGGGTGCGAGAGGCGATTCAGGCCATGCAGGCGAACGGCATTGAGGTGTGGTTATGTACTGGCGGGCCACAGGGTAAAGCCGAATGGTTTGCTGAAAAGGTGGGGCTGGAAAACCCGGAAGTGGGGAGGAATATTTTTTGTGAGATGGGGAATGGTGAGCTGGATGAAATCGCTAACCTGCCCTCCGTTGATGAGTATATCGCCGACCCATCGCTCATCAATACCAAGCTGGATGTGGTGAGGCTGGCGCGTTCGGATGGTAAGCAGGTGCTGGGTATTGGTGATGGCTTTAACGATGCGACGATGTTGACGGCGACACGGATGACCAATCTTGACTTAGGCAATGGCAAGAAAGCGTCACGCGGGGTGACGATGGTGGTGGATGATGTGGCTGACCAGGTGACGATGGATGTCGGCGACATACTGTCCAAAAACGGGGTGGCGAAGCTGCCGTATCTCATCAATGCCAGTAAGGCGGTGGTGACGGATGTGAAGCGCACCTCATCAGTTGCTATGGGGTATGTTGGTTCATTGGTCAGCAGTAATTTGTTTTTTGGGTTTTTGAAAAAGAACCCGGTCTTTATGGCGGTGTTTCATGAGTTGCCCACCTTACTTTTCACCATGTTCAGTGCGTTTCGGGCACGGCAACTTGCAGCCGGGCTGGATCGCGAACTGGAAGAGGGGGTGTCGCAGGAAAAGTTATTTGAAGTCGATACGATCATTCAAGGGTTGGGTGATGCCTGGGATATGGCTGGTAAAATACGTAAGCAGGGACTTGGACAAGACTCGGATGGAAATATCAGACTCATGCCAGTACAGATGGATGATGCGGCATTAAGCGCAGCATAGAAAAATAAAGGAAAGAACCATGGCAACTATGTGGCAGCGAGTGCGGAATTTTTTTGGCGGCGGTAACAACGCTGGAGATGGGGAGGTGTTTGACTTTAGGCCAGAAGCACCATCGAAGCATTTTCAAACGCTGCATGATTATCTGGCGCCGACACTGGTCGGCGAAGAAGCCTATCAGGAATGGCGTGATGTATATCATATTCTCAAACTGGTGAATGAAGAAAAATATCATGCCGTGCCGGGGGCAGGCAATTTGACGCAGAGGCTGCGCTCCCATGCCGATGATATTCAGCGTAGTGGTAAGAATTTTTTCTTCTTTCCCAATGGTGCGTCCAATCGGGCGATGCTGGGGGTTCAGACATTGCTGATTCAGCGTCTGGATCACGATTTAGATCGTATGAGGCAGGATGGTACCAAGGACACAGACCCGGCCAGTTATCGTGACTTGGAGGTACGCCGCCAGCGCTATGAAGCGGATCCGGGAGCGCTGAGGACACTTATTACGAAGCATAAAGGTTTGTTAAGTGAGGTGATTGCGTCCGAAAAGCAGCCGCATTTTACGGATGTATTGATCCGGGCTGATGTCGTGAAGCCGCAGATGATGGAGCAGATTCTGATCCAGCGTGGACTGGATAACATCAATGCTACCAAACACGCGCTGGCACAGGCAATTCACGCTTTGCAGCAGGATTTGGAGCAACATGATGGCGAGCCGACACGCACGACCGAGATTACGTTCAAGCTGTTGAAGGCGACCCGGCCATTGGAAAAATTTCCGAAATATGAAAGCGGGAGTTTGCTGAGCCAAATTAATGGCGCCGATGCCTTGCTGCGCGGATATATTCATGCCCTGACACGCAGCATTCATTCGCATGAGCATGTGCTTGAGCATTTGGTGGAACTGTATGACGAGATGTATACACCGAATCCGAAGATCGATAATTATACGATGCAGGATGTATATACGATGGCGGCCAAGCGGGGCAGTCGCGATACGGGAGAGTTGGCGGCGAAAGCAACAAAACGACTGGAGGATATGTGGAATCATTATCTGGAAGATCGTATCGTATTCAGTGATTTGGATATGGGAATGTCACAGGAGGCATTTTTTCAGACCTATCCGGATAGGGAACAAGGCAAGCCGCCGATTGATGAGGCGCTGGTGGCCTATATGCATCAGCATCCCAAAAGTGTCATTACCCGTGCCGCTTACTATGCAGCTGAGGCAGGCGGGCACGATACTGATGCGCATGCGGCCCTGGAGCATTTTGCCCGGCATTTCAGTACACATGTCTACCGCGAAGCGAAGAAGCAGATTGATGCCGAGCAGGCGGAACGCCATGTCAGCCGGACGTTGGATGCAACCGTTGGTGCTACCCACAAAGAGCCACAATCCGAGGTGATTGCACTCACCCAACCTGCTGATGAACTGGTTGAAGCAGCGAGATCGGAAGAAGAACCGATGCAAGCGGTGGATGCGGCGCGAGAAGCTGCTTACGCTTAATATTGCGAAAGTCACCTCCAGGCATGTAGCACCATTGGCTATAAAAAATCGCAAAGTCGCACTTCGATGCTTGGCAAATTCAATTGATAATGA